>JBFKNO010000072.1:0-11013 GCA_041629275.1 Nitrospiraceae bacterium | reverse complement strand
GTTGGGATGGGGTTGGCGGCGGCGGGATTTGCCGGCGCCGGTGTCGGAATCGGCTATATCTTCGGCAAGATGATCGAGGCCGTGGCCCGGCAGCCGGAAGCCGAGGGACGCGTGGGCAAGTACATGTGGATCGGCTTCGCCCTGGTCGAGGCGATCGCGCTTTACGGGCTCGTCATCGCGGTCATCATCATGGGACTCCGCAAGTAAGGTACTCTATCGAGTCAGTTCAGTCAGTTGCATCAGTTGGTCGGATAAGGAAATAAACTGTTCCAACTGACTCGACCGACTCAACTGACCAAACTGACTCAACTGACTAAACTGTAGGTCTTGTATGCCACAGTTCGAAACCCATTTTTTCTCCTCCCTCATCTTCTGGGAGGTCGTCTCCTTCGCGATCCTGTTTTTTCTCCTGTACAAATTCGCCTTCCCGCCGATCCTGGAGGCCCTCGAGACGCGGGAGCGCAAGATCAAGGAGAGCCTGGACCAGGCGGAGCGGCATCGCAGCGAAGCCGAGCGCAAGATGAAGGAGTATGAGGCCAAGATTGCCGCGGCCTCCCAGGAGGCGGAGGGGATCCTTACGCAGGCCAAGGAACGCGCTCAGCGGGCGATGGAGGAGCATGAGCAGCGTTTGCAGACGGAGTCGGATCGGATCAAGGCCGAAACGGCTCGGGAGATCGATCACGAACGGCGCAAGGCCATCAAGCAGATCCGCTCGGAGACGACGGAAATGGCGCTCCAGGTGGCGGAAAAGATCGTCGAGCGAAGCCTCACCGACGCCGACCATCGTCGCTTCGCCGACGAGGCCCTCGAAGCCATCACGCAGAACAAGAAATCGTGACGCGTCACGCGTGACGCGGCACGCGCAAAAACCCAAGCCCCATCTTCCGCCTCAGGCTCCTTCGCGTCACGCGTCACCTGTCACGCGTCACGGTTTGTTGGTGCTGCCCGTCCGATAGCCTTCCAGATCGAGCGTGACGAATCGAAAACCGGCCTGCTTGATGGCGTCGACGACCCGCTCGCGCGTGCCGGGCGCCAGCATGGCGGCGAGCTCGTCCACCCCCACCTCGATCCGGGCGCAGTCGCCCTGATCGCGGACACGCACCTGCCGAAATCCCGCCTCGAAGAGCGCCGCCTCCGCCCGTTCGACTCGTGTCAGCTTCTCTCGCGTGATGGCGATACCTCGCGGGATGCGCGATGAAAGGCAGGCGGCCGCCGGCTTGTCCCAGGTGGAGATCCCCAGCGTCCTCGCCAGGGCTCGAATCTCGTCCTTCGAGCACTGCGCCTCAACCAGCGGGCTGCGGACGTGCCACGCTCGGGCGGCGGTGATGCCGGGGCGGTCGTCGCCGAGGTCGTCGACATTGGTGCCGTCCGCGATCGCGGCCAGCCCGGCTCGCTCCTTGATCGTGGTCAAGGCCTGGTAGAGATCCGCTTTACAATGGTAGCAGCGCGAGGCGTCGTTTCGCGTGAAGTCGGGGAGCGCGAGCTGGTCCGTCTCGATGACCAGGTGGCGTCCGCCGATCTCCCCCGCGATGCGCCGCGCGACCTCCAGCTCGATCGCCGGAAAGGTCGGGGAGACCGCCGTCACGGCCAGGGCGTGGTCGCCAATCGCGTCACGGGCAATCTTGTAGACCACGGTGCTGTCGATCCCGCCCGAGAAGGCCACGAGGACGGAGCCCATGTCCTGGAAGAGCTGATGCAGCCGGTCGCGCTTCTCCGCCAGGGGAGCCGTGAGCGTCTCACTCATGGCGATCCACCAGCCGGTGCGTCCCCGTCAGGGCGGATCCGGGCTTCATCCAGCTTTCCGACCAGCACCAGGACATAGCGGTCCGGGTCGAGGTGCTGGCGCGCGACCCGCAGCACGTCCTGCCGCGTGACCGCCCCGATCCAGGCGGGATACTGGGTGAAGTATTCGAGGCCCAGGCCGTAGAGCTCGACGAGGGACAGCACCGTGGCGACGTCGGAGACCGTGTCGAGGCGCAGGGGGAAGCTGCCGATCAAGTAGGACTTCGTCTCCTCCAGCTCCTGTTCGGTCACGCTCTCTTCGCGGATCCCCCTGATCTCTTTGCGAACGGCTTCGATCGCCTGGTTCGCGGCTTCGTTGCGTGTCTGGAGGCTCACCAGAAAGGCGCCCGGCATGAGGTTCGCTTTAAACGCGCTCCCCACGCCGTAGGCCAGACCCTGGCGGTCTCGAATGGAATCCATCAACCGGGACGAAAACCCGCCCGCACCCAGGATGTAGTTCATGACGCTGATGGCGTAGTAGTCGGGATTGGTGCGACTCACCCCGACGTGGCCCAGCACGATCGTCGATTGCGTGAGGTCCTGGTCGATGAGCTCGACGGTGGGGGTCTGAATCGGCCTCGGCGGCGGGTAGGCGTGCGTGGTCGGGGCGCGGCGCTCCCAGGCGCCGAAATGCGAGGCGACCAGCGTCTTGGCCTGCTCCACCGTGATGTCGCCGACGATGGTCAGGATCGTCTGGTTGGGCAGGTACTCCTTTGCATAAAACCCCTGGAGATCCTGCCGGGTGATCCGCCCGACGGTGTCCATGGTGCCGTTGACCGGCCAGCTGTAGGGATGCCCGTCGAACACCAGCCGGTGGAACGCCTTCATGGCCACCAGCTCGGGGTCCTCCAGCTCGCTCCTGATTTCGCCGAGCACCTGACTCCGCCGCCGGGACAGCTCCTCCTCGGGAAACGTCGGGTCCAGCAGGATGTCGGCCAGCAGGGCGAAGCCCAGCTGCGTGTCCTTGGCGAGCACTTTCACGGAGACGGTGGTGTAATCCTCCGTGACGTTCGTGCGCAAAGCCCCTCCCACAAAATCGATCTCTTCGGCGATCTGTTGCCCGGAGCGGGAACTGGTCCCTTCGTCCAGCATCGACGCGACGAGGTTGGCGAGGCCGGCTTTCTCGCGGGGGTCCTGTGCGGAGCCCGCTTTGATCAGGGCGTGCACCTGCACGATCGGGAGGGCCTGTTGCTCCAGGACGAGCAACGTGAGGCCGTTCGGCGCGACGAGGCGGACCGGGTTGATCCTGCCGGCTTGCAACTGCGCGAGCGCCGTGGATGTCGCCATTGATGTCAGGGCCAGACAGGCGAGAGCCGCCGCCAGGCCCGCGAGGCGCCCGCGACCGGTCCTCCGAGCGGCGTGTTTCCCTTCGTGCAGCTCCATCATCCTCGACCTACTGCCGTGTGTCATCAATTTCTTGCATCATACATCCAGCGATCCCCCTCTCCCTCCCCTCCCCCCCGGCGGGGGAGAGGACAAGGGTGAGGGGGCGAGCGCGGGCGGAATTATTCTGCGAAGTTCTGCGATACCACTCTAACTGGCATCGAGCGGGCCCTCCAGTGGCGAGGCCGCGGATCGACTCGTTGGCTCCGGGATCAGGATGCCCACCGTGCGCCCGTCGCGCACGAGATACCGCGCAGCCACGCGTCGGACATCGTCAGCCGTGACCTTCCGGACGCGATCGACGAACTCGTACACGTGGCGCCATCCCGCCCCGACCGTCTCGGCTTCCCCCACGAGCATCGCCTGGCGGAAGACGGAATCCTGACCGAAGAGATAGGACGCCTCCACCTGGTTCTTGGCACGTTGGAGCTCGCGCTCCGTCGGCGGGGTCTCCTGGAGGGCGCGGATCTCTTCGAGCAGGGCCTCTTCGACCCGTGCCGCCGCCGCACCGGGCTGAAGCACGACATAGAAGTAGAACAGCTCGGGGTCCGCCTGCATGACGGTGTACCCCGATCCGGCGGCCAGCGCCAGCTTCTGCTCGTACACGAGGCTCTTGTAAAGCCGGGAGCTCTTCCCGTCGGAGAGAATGGATTCCAGGACCGCCAAGGCATAGGCGTCCTCGTGCTCGTAATTCGGCGCTCGAAAGCCCATCATGACGAACGGAAGCTGCGCGTCGCGCTTCATGACGAAGCGGCGCTCCCCTCGTTGCTCTGGCTCGGTGGCCTCGATCCTCGACGGCTCGGGGCCTCGGGGGATGGGCTCGAAGTACCGCTTGATGACCGGCAGCAGCTCCTCGCCGTTGACGTCTCCGGCGATGACCAGCGTCGCGTTGTTCGGCGAGTAATAGGTATCGTAATGGCCGCGCAGGTCATCGAGGGTCATGGCGTTGAGATCGTGAAACCAGCCGATGACCGGCCAGTGATAGGGGTGCTGGAGAAACGCCTGCGCGTAGAGCGTTTCCACCAGGTAGGCTTGCGGGTTGTCCTCGATCCGCAAGCGGCGTTCCTCCTTGACGACCTCGCGCTCCAGCTGAAATTCCGTGTCGTCCAGCACGAGGCCCTGCATCCGGTCGGCTTCCAGCTCCAGCGCGAGCTCGACCCGATCCGCAGCGAGGTTCTCGAAGTAGGCCGTATAATCCTGACTGGTGAAGGCATTGTCGTTCCCGCCGTTCTTGCGGATGGTCCGCGAGAACGTGCCCTTGGGGTACTTGGCCGTGCCTTTGAACATCATGTGCTCGAGCATATGGGACAGTCCCGCGCGGCCCATCAGCTCGTTCCTGGATCCGACCCGATACCAGACCTGTACGGTCACCACCGGGGCCTTGTGCACCTCGAGGATGAGCACCTTCAGGCCATTGGCCAAGGTCAATTCTTGAACCTGGGTCGCGTGGGTCGGCAGGGTTGCGGCGAGGAGCACGAAGGCGATGGCGCAGGCGACCGCGAGACGGCCGGCCTGCCGCCAACCCGCCCGCGCGACGCGATGCATGCCGCAGCAAGACACCTTACGCGCTCGCCTCGACGGGGGTCGGGTGCACGAGGTCGGGCTGGCTCGGGAGGGTTCCGAGCTGGCCGCAGGCCCCCAGCACGTCGCGCCCTCGGCTCTTCCGCACGAACACGCTCACGCCGGCTTTCCGGACCTTCGCCTGGAAGGCGTGGACGCGGTCGTCGGAGGGGCGGCGATAGGCGCTCCCGGGGTAGGGGTTGAAGGGAATGAGATTGACCTTGCAGCGGAGCCCGCGCAGGAGCGCGACCAGACGGGTTGCATCGCGCTCCCCGTCGTTGACCTCGGCCAGGAGCACATACTCGAAGGTGACCCGCTGGCGATGTTTCAGGGGCAGGTCCCGGCAGGCGGCGATCAGCGCGTCGAGCGAGCAGAGTCGATCGGCCGCGGGCATCAGGTGCCGCCGCAGGTCCTCGTGGCTGGCGTTCAGGGAGACGGCGAGCGTCACGCCGAGCGCCGCGGCGTCCCCGAGCCGCGACCCGAGCCCCGCGGTGGAGATCGTGATGCGCCTGGCCGGTATCCCCACGCCCCACGTGCTGTTGGTGAGACGGCTGACGGCGTCCGAGACCGCCTCAAAGTTCGCCAGCGGCTCGCCCATCCCCATCATCACCATATTGGTCACTCGCTGCCCCGCCTCCAGATGATCTTGCACGGTCAAGACTTGATCGACGATCTCGTGTGCGCGCAGGTTTCGTCGCAGCCCCATCGCGGCGGTGAGGCAGAATCGACAATCCAACGTGCAGCCGACTTGAGTCGAGAGGCAGAGCGTCAACCGGCGGCCGTCGGGGATCAAGACGCTTTCGACCGTCAGCCCATCATCCAGCGTGAAGAGAAACTTGGTCGTCCCGTCGTCCGACCGGAGGCGTTGGGCGTCCCCGAACCGCTGAATTGACGCGATCGCCTTCAGTTGGGCGCGCTGCTCGTGCGCGAGGTCCGTCATGGAGTCGATGGTGCGCGCGCGCCGGCGGTACAGCCAGCGGAGGACCTGGCGGCCGCGGTAGGGCGGCCACGTCAAGCGGCGGGTGAAGTCCTCGGCGGCGTCTTCGGACAGCGTGAGCAGGTTGACCCGCGCCCCTCGCGAGTCCGGCGCCCCGTCGGAGGAAGCAAACATGCACAGAGCGTAGCACAGCGGAAAATTCCGTGACAAGGGTTCGCGGGGGAATACGCGTGAATACGATGTTCATGGCCGAGGAGTCGAACCTTTGGTATACTGCCCATCATCCACCTCGATGGCCGTCCCCGATACACCCATGATGCGCCGGATTCAGACGCGCAAGCCGACCGTCTTTCGTCCCCTCTCCTTTCTGCTCCTCGCCACGCTCGGCTCCTTCGTCACGGCGCCCGCCGCCTTCGCCCAGCTCGTGCTCGAGGGCGAGCGCGCTGCGTCGTGTGACAGTGCCGAATCGTGTTTCCGCAGCGCACTCGACATGGCGCCACGCTCCATCACGCCCCGCACACAGGCGACGGACATCCAGCGAAAAGTCGACCGGCTCCGTCTGGTCATGGAGCGCTATCCCGAGTCCATCTGGGCGCAGCGGGCCACGCTGGTGGCCGGTCGGTGGTTGAGCGAGAGCGATCCGGCACGGGCCGTCGAGCTGCTCCAGGATGCCGAGCAGTATCTCCCGCTCCTTCGGGATTACATTCGGTTCTGGCGCGCCGAGGCGCTCGTGGGCTTCGGGGAGCTGGAGAAGGCGGCGGCGCTCTTCGAGTCGATCGCCCAGGAGGTGCCGGAGACCCTGCTGAGAGCACCGGCGGCCTACCGGGGCGGCGAAGTCTGGTACCAGGCGGGGGATTGCTCGGAAGCGATCCTTCAACTGGGACGCGCCGTGTCCCTCGACGCCCAAGACGACGCAGCGCCACATGCGCTGCTCGACCTCGCCGACTGCCAGCTTCGGGAAATTCAAAGTGCGGCAGGACAGGCGACGTTGATCAAGCTCTGGACCGACTACCCCGGGACCCCCGAAGCGACGGTCGCTGTGGGTCGTCTGGATGCCCGCGCGGAGTCGGGGTCCTGGCAGCCGGCGCCGGCGGACTCGTATCGACGCGCGCAGTTTCTCCTGGATCAGGCCCTGTACGAGCAGGCGGCCGAGACGTTGCGGGAGTTCCTGCGCCGTGTCCCCGAGCACCCCGATCGAGACGAAGCGCAATACAAGCTCGGCCTGGCCTACATCAGAATGAAACGGTACGAGGAGGTCAGGCCTCTGTTGGAGTCGCTCGTCGAGGGAAAGGGCCGCGTGGCCGGCAAGTCGGCGGCCTGGCTGGCGAAGGTCTACGTCCGCAGCGGCCAGGGGGAGAGGCTCCTCCGCTTCGTCGAGAACCTGTCAGGCATACCCCTGTCGCCCCGCCAGCTGGCGTCCGTGCATCTCTCCGCGGGCGTCTGGCTCGAGGACAAGGATCGGCTGGAGGAGGCGTTGACGATGTTCCGACGCGCCGCGGAGGCGGGGGCGGGCACGTCCGTCGGGCCAAAGGCGCAGTGGCGTGTGGGGTGGTTGGAGTATCGAACCGGCCGGTACCGCGAGGCCGCGGAGACGTTTCGGCTCGGCATCACGTCGGGGAACGAGCACGGATGGGCGCCGCAGTTTCTCTATTGGCGGGGCCGCGCGCTCGAGCGCGAGCAGGACCCGGGCGCGACGGCAGCCCACGCTGAGCTCTGTCGCCAGTACCCATTGACCTACTATGGGAAGCTGGTCTCGTCCTGCACGAAAGTCTTCGAGAAGGGGTCGGGTCTCAATGGCCAGGGGGACGACCCGCCCACTGCCGAGGCGGCGGACATTCCGTCGGTGCTGAAGGACCAGGTGCATTACCGGAGGGCGCTCGAGCTGCTCGAGGTGGCGTGGAAAGAAGAAGCCGCGCGTGAGCTGACCTGGCTGGTGCAGCAGGGGGTGAGGAATCGGGCGGTCCTGC
This sequence comes from Nitrospiraceae bacterium, assembly GCA_041629275.1. Taxonomy (GTDB): domain Bacteria; phylum Nitrospirota; class Nitrospiria; order Nitrospirales; family Nitrospiraceae; genus JBFGRM01. The sequence continues at coordinate 3,384 of JBFKNO010000072.1, read as the reverse complement.
TGGAGCTCTCGGACCGGCTCAGTCAGGCGGATGCCCATCACGAGGCCCTGCGCTTGGCCAAGATCTATTTCCGGGACTATCTTGAAGGGGGGCGCCGGCCGGCCGCGTCCGACCTCTGGCGCGTGGCCTATCCCATGGGCTATGTGCCGGTCATCCGATCGTACGCCGCCGGCTCCGTCGATCCCTACCTCGTCGCGGCGTTGATCCGGGAGGAGAGCCTGTACGATGCCAAGGCGCTGTCGCCGGCGGGCGCCATCGGGCTCATGCAGCTCATGCCGGCGACCGCCCGCCGGCTCGGCGGCGAAGGAGAAGACCTGAGCAAGCTCCGAGACCTGTTGTTCGATTCCGAGACGAACATCCGCCTCGGCAGCCGGTACCTGGGCACGCTCGTCCAGAGATTCTCGGGAAACATCCTCCACGCCGTCGCCGCCTATAACGCCGGACCGACCGCCGTGTCGTCCTGGGTCCGACGGAACGGCGCCAGGGATCCCGAGGAGTTCGTCGAGCTGATTCCCTACCGAGAGACTCGCGGGTATGTGAAGCGCGTCCTGCGCAGCTACCGCGAGTATCATCGCCTTCAGAACGGCGCGTGCGCCGCCGCTTCCCTTGACAAGGTGTGTTGAAGCTCCTATAGTTCGCCCGAATTTCTAGCCCCGTCCGGGGTGAGGAGCCATGGCTCTTGAGAAAATGGAGGCGCTCGAGGGGCGCATCCGCCACCTCGTCGCCCTCGTCCAAGAACTGAAGGCCCGCAACGCCGACCTCGAAGACGCACTGCAGCTCGCCAAAACACGTCTCGTCCAGCACGCCGAGCTCAACCGCGAGTGGGAGCAGGAGCGGAGCGACATCCGTCTGCGTATCGAGAAGGTCCTGGGGGAGCTGGAGGTGTTCGAAAGTCTCGACGAGCCGAGCGTGCCCAAGGAGGTAGCCCTTGACTAAACCGATCGACATCGAAATCTACGGGCAGCGCTATATTATCAAGGGCGAGGCGGATGAGCAGTACGTGCGAAAGCTCGCATCCTTCGTCGACGAGCACATGCGGCAGGTCGGAAAGGGTATGAAAACCGCTACGTTATCCAAGCTTGCGGTGCTGGCGGCCATTAACATCGCTCACGAGCTGTTTCAGGCCGAGCGCCTCCGAGAAACGGAGGAGGCGGATGTGGAGCGCCGGGTCCTGAGCTTGCTGGATACGATCGAAGAGCAGATCCCGGCGTCGGGTTATCGGTGAAAGCGGCTTGCAAAGTACATCGTCATTTGATACCGTAAGGCCGGCCCTACATAGTGGGGGTCGGTAGGTCCCGAAGAGTATATGTAGCGACGAAAGACGAGGACAGCGCTCCGCGTGGATTCCCGTAAGGTTTGAGACTTTCTCTACTTGACGAATGACGACGAAGACACCAAGTACAGAGCTGTTTGGGAAGGGGAGCTGAGGGTGGCGGGCACGGTCAGTCTTGAAGCCACGCTATCGCTGATGCCCCCCACATACGTTCGTTGGCGGCTTTTGACATGGAGGAGTCGAGGGGTCAGCGTATGGCCAGACCCGCGCCCTCCTGATCAACGGTTGCTCGGAAACCAATGTCCCCGTTTTTGCACAACGAACCGCAAACCGCGATGGTGCACTTCTCGGTCAGGGTAGAGCGGCAGCGCAAGGCTGCCGGATCCATTCTCGCACGCGTCCTCTGAGCCTCCCCCCAAGGCGCCCCTCGTTCGCTGCCTCGCGTCGTTCACAGAACGCGACCACCAACCGCCCAGGCGATTCCATCGCCGAGCACAACAAGGGGGTGGGTACCATTCTCACGACTATCCTGACATACATGTTGGTCGCCCTTGCAGGAGGCCTGGTCGCGATCGGGCTTCACCTGCTCATGCGAAACAAGACCTTGCGGGTTCAACGCCAGCAGGCCGAAGCCGAGGCTCGTCAGCTCACGCAGGGCGCCGCCCGGGAAGCCGAGGCGCTCACCAAGGAAGCCAAGCTGGAAGCCAAAGACCTCTTGCTCCAAGCCAGGGCGGAGCTCGAGCGGGAGCAGAAGGAAAAACGCGCGGAGCTCGGGGCGCTCGAGCGGCGCCTTCTTCAGCGGGACGAGGGCCTGGACCGGAAGGCGTCGACCCTGGATCGTCGCGAAAGCGAAGCCCAAAAGCGGGAGGAGCGGTCGGCTGAGCGCGAGGGCGTGCTCGCCGCCGCGGAAGCCGCCTGTGAAAAGCTCACGCGGGAGCATCGCCAGGCGCTGGAACAGGTCGCAGGCGTGACCGCGGAAGAGGCCAAGAAGCAGTTGATGGCGGAGATCGAGAGCGAGGCCAGACTCGAGTCGGCCGGCATCACCAAGCGCATCATCGATCAGGCTCGGGAGAGCGCCGAGCGCGAGGCGCGCGAGATCATCGCGCGATCCATCCAGCGGGTGACCCGTGATTATGTGTCCGAGGCGACGCTGTCGGTCGTGCCGATTCCGAACGACGCGATGAAGGGCCGAATCATCGGGCGGGAAGGCCGCAACATCCGCGCCCTCGAGGCGGCAACCGGGATCGATCTCATCATCGATGAGACCCCGGAAGCCGTGATCATCTCCGGTTTCGACCCGTTGCGACGTGAGATCGCCAAGGTTTCCCTGGAACGCCTCATGCACGACGGGCGGATCCACCCGACTCGCATCGAAGAAGTCGTGGAAAAGGTCAAGACCGACATCGACCGCTTGATGATCGAAGAAGCGGAAAAAGTGATCTTCGAGCTGGGGTTATCGGACCTTCATCCCGAGATCGTCAAGATCCTCGGGCGCCTGAAGTACCGGACGAGTTACGGGCAGAACAACCTCTACCATGCGCGCGAAGCGGCCTACATCTGCGGCATCATGGCCGCGGAGCTGGGTCTCGACATCCGATTGGCCAGACGGGGCGCGCTCCTGCACGACATCGGGAAGGCGGTCAGCCACGAGGAGGAGGGACCGCACGCCATGCTGGGGGCGGAGATTGCCAAGCGTTACGGCGAATCGCCGGAGATCGTGAACGCGATTGCGGCGCATCACGAGCAGGTGGAGCCGATCTGTCCCGAGTCCGTCCTCGTCGCATCGGCGGAGGCACTCTCGGCCGCCAGACCGGGGGCGCGCCGTGAAGCGCTGGAGTCCTACGTCAAGCGTTTGGAGAAGCTGGAGTCGCTGGCGCACGCCCTGAAGGGGGTCCAGAAAGCGTACGCGATCCAGGCCGGTCGTGAGATCCGGGTCATCGTCAGGCAGGATGAGCTGACCGACGCCGAGTCGCACCAGATGTCGCGCGAGTTGGCGAAACGGATCGAGGAGGAGCTGACGTATCCGGGGCAAATCAAGGTCACGGTCATTCGCGAAACGCGCTACGTGGACTACGCGAAATAAGGAAAGATCAGAAGCAAAATCCGGGTGC
>JBFKNO010000071.1:0-11074 GCA_041629275.1 Nitrospiraceae bacterium | reverse complement strand
CTCGGCCTGCTGCACCGGCTTCGTGAGATAGGCGAGGAAGCCGGTCTCGCGTGCAGCTTTCGCGTCGCCGCGTGAGCCTCCCGAGGTCAAGAGGACCAAACGCGTCGAGGCAAGCATCTCGGTGGACTTGATGGCCTTGGCCAGCTCCAGACCGTTCATGCCCGGCATGTACATGTCGATCAGCGCGAGATCGAAGGGCTTGCCTCGCTCCTGGGCCCGGCGGAGCAGCGCGAGGGCCTCAAGCCCGTTCTTGGCCACCTCGCTGGTCATGCCCCACCCGCCGGCGTAGTGCTCGAACAACATGCGGTTGGCTGCCCGATCGTCCACGATGCACGCGTGGAGACCACGGAGATTTTCCCTGACGGGCCCGCTGTCGACGCTGTCTGCCGGCTGCCTCTGGAGCCGAGCGGTAAACCAGAACCGGCTCCCCTTGCCGGGTTCGCTTTCCACCCCGATGCGGCCGTTCATCTTTTCGGCCAACTGTCTGGAGATGGCCAGCCCCAGTCCCGATCCGCCGAAGCGGCGAGACGTCGATTTCTCGCCTTGGCTGAACATCGTGAAGAGGCGCTCTTTTGCCTCTGCGCTCAGCCCGATGCCCGTATCGGACACCTCGAAGCGGACGAATACTTCCGAAGACGGGTCAGCGGTCAGCGGTAAGGGGTGAGCCGCTTCTTGCTCGAGTTTCACCTGGACGACGACTTTGCCGCGCTGGGTGAACTTAAGCGCGTTGCCGACCAGGTTCGTCAGGATCTGGCGCAAGCGTCCCGGATCGCCCCGGAGCGAGGTTGGGACGGCGGCGTGGATCAGACCCACCAGATCGATTCCCTTGCGAAACGCCTGGTCCATGAAGAGGTCCACCACCTGCTTCACGACGCCGCGCAGGTCGAAGTCGATATTTTCCAGGTCGAGCTTGCCGGCTTCGATCTTCGAGAAGTCGAGAATGTCGTTGATGATGAGGAGCAAGGCCTCGCCGGCGTTTCGAGCGGTTTCCGCGTAGCGCCGCTGCTCCTCGTCCAAGGGCGTGTCGAGCAGCAGACCGGTCATCCCGATCACACCATTGAGCGGCGTCCGGATCTCGTGGCTCATCGTGGCCAGGAACTCGGACTTGAGCCGTGTAGCCTCGAGTGCGCGGTTCCGGGCTTCGATCAGCTCCTCGCGGTTGGCCGCCATCTCGAGAGCGGAGTACGCGAGCTGCTCGTCAGCTTGTTTTTTCTCCGTGACGTCCTGCGCCACGTAGCAGAAGCGCTCCCGCGCCCCCACGCCGTCGTCAATCGGCCGGACCGTGACGGAGAGCCAGCGGATGCCCTCGGGATGCTCGAAGGCGTATTCAAAGGCGACCGGACGGCCGGTGCGGCGGCTCTTCTCGTATCGACTGATCCATTCGTTCACGAAACGGCGGGGGATGCCGAGCTCCGAGGCGCGGCGTTGCCGCATGGCCTCCGGCGTGTGGCCGAAGAAGTCGGCGGCGGCGACGTTGTCGGACAGATGGCGAATATCCTCACCGTCGATCTCCACCACCCCCATCAGCAGGGGCGCGCTGTTGAAAAAACTCTGGAGAAAGGCTTGGCTCTCGCGCAGAGCCCGGGCCGCCGCCGATCGGTCGATCGCGTAACGGATCACCCGGGGAAGCACCTGCGGGCTGATCTTCTCCTTGACGAAATAGTCCTGTGCGCCTTCTCGGATGGCGCCCCTCGCGAGTCGTTCGTCCGCGACCCCCGCCAGGACCACGATGGGAAGGACGGGCGACCGGCTGCGAATCGCCGTCACGGCATCCAGGCCCATGCTGTCGGGCAGGCCGAGATCCAGGAGCGCCACATCGAAGGCCGCCCTGTCCAACTGCGCCAGGGCCTCGTCGACTCGCGTAGCCTGCACGATCGAGAAGGTCCCATGTTCCGCTTCGGCCAGGGCTTCGACGACCAGCGTCGCGTCGCCGGGATTGTCCTCCACCAGAAGCACGCGTATCCTGTCCGTCGATTCTGTCGTCATAGCTGAATGGGCTCGCGAATCGGGCTGCTCACGCCCGATGTGCTTGAAGACAGGGCTCCGGACGTCAGCTCCAGGCCGACCAGCGCGGCATCGTCCCGAAACTGGTCATGACGCTGCCACTCGCGGGCGCGCTTGACGGACTCGTCGATGCTGACCGTCAGCGGCGCATCGATCATCGCCTGGAGCGTCGCGGCGAGTCGGTCCTGTCCCCAGCACTCACCGTTCTTCGAACGGACCTCGAACAGCCCGTCGCTGAACATGTACAGACGATCCCCGCCCCGCAGCGGGATCGTCTCCGAGGCATAGACGGTCTCTGGATGGAAGCCGAGCGGCAGCGCCCGCTGTGTCAGGGGCAACGGTGGCTCCCCCCGTCTCACCAGAAGGGCGCCCGAATGGCCGGCCGCACAATACGTGAGCTCGCACGTTTTCAAGTCCAGGCGTGCCACCCAGATCGTGAAGTAGTCACCCTCGGGGCTCAGCGGGAATCGGCGGTTGGATTCACTGATGATTGCGCCAGGGTCATGGGTGCCGACCTGTCTCAGCAAGCTGTCGGCACGGAGGAAGGTCGTGAGAGAGGCGGCGCGGAGGGCGGCCGACACGCCGTGCCCCGACGCGTCGAGAATGTAGAGGCCGAGTTGGCCCTCGTCCCACGGCGTGACGTTGAACAGGTCCCCGCCCAGGGCGAGCGACGGCAGAAACTGCCAGGCAAGATGAAGACCGCGAACAGGCTCGCCCCTCGGTGGCAGGAGAGAGGCGACAAACTCCGCGGCCGACCGCAGCTCGGATTCGAGCTCCTTTTGCTTGTGACGCAGCAAATGGTACGAGCGGTCGAGGTCATCGCGCGCCTGTTGGAGCTGTTTGACCAGGGCGTGGGAGCGCAGGCCGGCCTACACTCGCGCGAAGATCTCCTGGGTCGTGGAGGCCTTGCTGAGGAAGTCGTCCGCGCCTCTTGCCAGGCCTTCGGCAATCTGCTCGGGCTGATCATTGGCGGTCATCATGATCAATTGCGTAGCGCGGAGGTCACCGTCCGCCTTGATCGTCTCGCACAGCGTCGGTCCGTCAACATGTGGCATCATCCAATCCACGATCATCAGGTCAGGACGATGCTGGCGGGCCATCTCCAGTCCCTGCCGGCCGTCTTCCGCTTCCATGATCCGGTAGCCCAGCTTCTGCAGTCGTCCTCGAAGGCTCGTCCTGGCGATCGGTTCGTCGTCCACGACGAGAATCAGGGGCGACTGGCCCTGCGAACCCCGTGGGCGGTGCGGATCGGCCATGGGGCCCGCGGAGTCGGCTGTGGAGCGAGCGCTCATCGAGCCGTGCCGGATTCCGGGGCCCAGGACGCCAGGGCTTCCGATTCGGACTCGTAGATGGGGAGCAGCCGATCCAGGCGTTGGGTGGCCAGCGCCTCCCGGATCTGGGCCTTGGGCCGGATAAGGGCGACCCGGCGGCTTTCGAGCCACCAGGCCTGATACACGAGCGTCAGGAGCCCGAGCCCCGCGCTGTCGATGAACGACACCCCCGCCAGGTCGATGAGCAACAGACGGCACCCGTTGCGTTTGGCCGCATCGACCGCCGCCCTGAATTCGCCGCGGGCCGCGTTCGTAAAGTCGCCCTCGAGTTGAAGGATGGCTCTCTCTTTGACGTGATGGGTCAGGATCTCCATCATCCCCTCTCCGCAGCCCCGAACGTGCTTCGCAGCAGCGGAACCGGTCCCCGGACCAGCCGCTCGAGGCCCCCCGGGCCAACCTGAAGTCAGCCGCCAGCGAGCCGTGTCCCGTTCGCCTGCAAGGCCTCCTCCAGGCTGTCGTGGATCGGGACGATCCTATTCATGTTGGACAGCGTCAGGATCTCGCGGACGCCGGCCTGGGGGTTCAAAAGGCTGAGGTGTCCCGACATCATCTTGAACTGATGCGAGAGCAGAGCCAGCAGGCCCAGCGCCGCGCTGTCCAAGAACGTCACCTCTTCCAGGTCCAGAATGAGCTGTCGGCAGCCCTCCGAGCAGAGACGCTCGATGGCGGCCCTCAACTCTCCACGGACCGAATAGGTAATGTCCTCCGCAAGATGCAGGACGGTGATGTCTTTGACCGTTTCTTGTTTGATGCGCATGACTGGTCCCCAAAGACTCAAGTTCGTCGCGGCAGGCGAAATGGCTCCCTGGCAGGCCACGGGCCCCGGCCCTCACGTGCACGCTACCCCACGTTCATACCATCGGTGCGACAGGTTGCTGACTTGAGTTAAGTTCCTTGCCGATTCAGCCGAAATTGCTATTCTAGGGTCGGCTCGACGAGCTGGGGCTCGCTCACGCGATAGGGCGTCGGGGCCGCGCCTTCGCGGCATGCCGCTGGGGCTGGCGGAGAGACTCTTCTAACATATTGAAAAGACGCGCGTGTTTGAAAGTGGTGAGGCCGAGGTGGGAGGAGCTATGTTGATGGAAAAGCGCGATCAGCAAGCCATGCAAAACCAGTATCGGGACCTCTCCTACACGGAGCAGGGCCGGAACGGCGACGTGAACGCGTTCGTCGGCCATGGCGTGGAGTTCAAAGGCAGGATCATCTACCACGGGACCGTCCGGATCGACGGCACCATGGAAGGGGAGATCCAGACGGAAGGCTGCCTGCTGGTCGGGGACGGGGCCGTCCTCACGGCCAAGGTCAGGGCGGGGGTCGTGATCTGCAAGGGCACCATAACGGGCGACATCGTCGCCGATGAAAAGGTGCAGTTGCTGTCACCAGCCGTCCTGAACGGCTCCGTGGCGACTCCGCTGCTGTCCATGGAAGAGGGCGTCATGTTCAACGGCAAGGTGGACATGACGGCGGGGGGCACCGTGGCTGTCGCCCCCCTACAAAATGGTGTCGCGCATGCGCAACGCCGTTCCGGGGCCGAGTACGCCCATGCGGGCCAGAAAGCGGGGGCACGCCAAGGTCAGGGCGATGGCAACCAGTTTGTCGGGACGCCGGAAAGCTGAGCGCGGCGAACGCCCTGCGTCCTCCCCATCTTATCGTCGAGCGAATCTCGGACAAGCAGCACCCCGCGATGCGTGACGGCATCGCCCAGGTTGTCCCCTCCCAGCGGCACGGTCGTCATCAGAGGCTCACCGAGTGCAACCCGAAGCTCAGAACCAGCGATGGTCTTTCCACGGATCGCTGATGACGATCTCGACGCGGCGATTCTTCGCGCGGCCCTCCGGCGTCGCGTTTTCCGCCACGGGTCGGTATTCGGCGTAGGAAGCGGCCGAGATGTTCTCCGGCGCGACCCCGTAGACATCCGATAGAAGCCGCACGACCACGACCGCCCTCGCGGAGGCAAGCTCCCAGTTCGAGGGAAAGGCGGCCGTTCGGATCGGCACATTGTCCGTATGCCCCTCGACGGTGACGACACGGCCATATTCCGCCAGGACTTCCCCGAGAGCTTTCAGGAAGGGCAGCGCTCCCGCAAGCACGGTGGCCTCTCCCGGCTCGAAGACCACGCTGTCCTGGAGTGTGATGACGATCCCGCGGCCGGTCTCCTTGATCGACGCCTTGGAGCCGATCTCCGCGCCCCCCGGCAGGCTCTCGAGCGCCTGGCGCAACTCGCGATAGACGTGCTCCGCCGAAGGCTTCAGTTTGGGCGCGATCAAGTCCGCCTTGTGGTCGCCAAGCTTGAATGGATTTTTGGTGGCCAGCGGAGACACGATGGGACGCAGGGCGGCCTTGATGGAGCTGCTGACGGTGCGGAACTTGCCCTCGTTGACGGAGGAGACCGAGTACATCACGACGAAGAAGGCGAACAGCAACGTAATGAAGTCCGCATAGGACACCAGCCATCGCTCGTGGTTCTCGTGCTCTTCGTGCTTGTGTTTTCTGGGCATGAATCGATCCTTTTTACAGGTTCGGTGAAACTTTACGACGAGCACACAACCGAGCACGCATACGCCCGGGCATTTGTGTAGCTGCAGCAGCTCATGCTGCCCGGGTCGGCGCCATGAGATGGCGCAGCTACAGTCTTGAAGGCCCTGGTGTCACCAGCAAAGGGCACTACGTCCGAACTGGCCAACGTGACAGGACTGCCTCGTCCCCTATTTCTTGGCCGCCCGTTCGTTCTCCGACAGATAGCCTTCCATCTTTTCTTCCAGGATCCTGGGGTTGTCGCCCTGCGCCACGCCGACCAGTCCCGTGATGAGCATCGACCGGGCGGACGACTCGCCTTTCAGCTTCAACTTCATTTTGTTCGCGATCGGCAGGAACAAGAGATTGGCGGCACCCACACCGTACACGGTCGCCACGAAGGCGACAGCGATGCCGCTGCCGAGCTTGCTGGGGTCGGCGAGGTTCTCCATCACGTGGATCAAGCCGAGCACGGCCCCCAGGATGCCGACCGTCGGGGAGTAGCCGCCGGCCGCCTCCCAGACTTTCGCGGCGGTGATGCCCTCCTCTTCCTGGTGATCCATCTCCACCTCGAGGATCTCTTGCACGAGCCTGGCTTCCGTGCCGTCCACGATGAGCTGCACGCCCTTGCGAAAGAAGGGGTCGTGGATGTCCTTCAGCTTGTTTTCCAGCGCCAGCAATCCCTGCTTGCGGGCCACGTTGGCCAGGTCGACGACCTGGCGGATCGTGGCCTGGGCGTCCCGCTTCGTGTTGAAGATGGCCAGGCTGAGCAACCTGATGCTGCGGGTGATCACCGGCAGGGGATTCTGGACAAAGCAGGCGCCCAGGGTGCCGCCGATGACGATGATGAAGGCCGTGGCCTGCATGATCGATCCGAGGTGGCCGCCCTCCAAGTGCTGCCCGACCACGATCGCGCCGATGGCGAGAATCACGCCCAGCACGGTCATGACATCCATGGCATTACCCTCCCATCTGCCCGCGACCGCAGCCATCGCCTCCGCCAGGACTCAGCAGACAGCGACGTCCCACCGCCTGCTTCCCCCTTCCGGGGGGTTTGCTGGAGCCCTGTGTGTTTGCTACGGTCGCTCGTTCCCTGTAAAGGAGTCGTCATGTTGCCCGTTGACCACCTGATGCTGGATGCCAAGCAGGCGCTCCTCGAGGAGCAGCATCGGAAATTTCGGCGTTTTCGTGAGGAAGGCCGCGTCGGCGAGGCGATGCAGCAGTTCCACGCGACGCTGAGCTGCGCATTGGATCTCCTCAACTACTCCCTCCACGTGCTCGAGCAGGTCCTGGCCGACCAACAGCAGCGTCATCGGTCGCGGCCGCCCGACCCCCCGTCATCTGCCAACTGAGACCACGATCGCAGGCAGCCACGGCTGCCCGGCCTTCGCAGCCGGAGCTGCTCTGGCGGAGTAGGCTGAAGCCCTGGGGCTCCACATCGAGCCGGGTCAGCAGTCGGTCCCCGACACGCCCGACGCCCACGCGAGCTCCGGCCGGCGGTCTGTCCCAACGCCGCCGGCTGCCCCCGCGTTGATGGGCGCGTCGGTCAGGAAGGCCGTGAGGCCGCCCGTGACTCGACCCTCGGGCATGTTCCCTTCCTTCCCGCCGCGCGGACACGTCCTCAGGCTGCAGCCGTTTCGATGGGTCGGCCGGGGTCTGCTCATTGACGTCCGGTATGGGCGATGTGAGCCCCTCCTCCCGAGCCACCCCTGTGCGGCGCACCGTGGGCTCTCCCCTGTTCGGGACCGGAGGCAGGCCTGGCGATCGATGAGGCGGAAGCGGCTCAGGCTGGGTCGTGGTTGGACCGGTCGTGCAACCAATCCTGAATGTCCCTCCGAAGGAACCGCCAGTGCTTCCCGATCTTGGAGGCCGGGAGCTGCCCGATCCGGGCGAGCTTGTACACCGTAGACTTCGGCACTCGGAGGAATCGCGCCACGTCGAGGACCGTCAAGATTTCCGCGTCCCGATCAGAGCCTTGTTCCGAACTCATGTTTGTTAGTGTTGAGAGGTTGTCGTTCATCTTCGGTAGGATATCGGCCGGGAGTAAGCCAAACTTGAGGGCAGGCCCGGCTGCGGCCTTTCGGCGGCACGTACGGGGCCGGGCGGGGCTCAAGGAAAGCTCAAGATCTTCCGAAACGGAAGTGATCGGTGACAATCGACCAGGAACCGAAACGGATGGCGACCATCATTTCCGTAGGATCCGGCAAGGGGGGAGTCGGAAAGAGCATTGTCGCGGCGAACCTGGGGCTGCTCCTCGCACGACAGGGCAAGCGCGTCGTCATGGTGGACCTGGACGTCGGCGGGGCGGACCTGCACGTGTTGTTCGGGCTCCTCCACCCGCCGCGCACGCTGACCGACTTCATCAAACGTCGGGTCGAGACCTTGGCGGAGGTTGCCCAGCCCATCCGGGCTCAAGCCGGGCTCCAGCTCATTCCCGGCACGGGCGAATCCCTCTCCACGGCCAACATGCCCTATGGTCAGAAAAAGCGCTTGATCCGCCATCTCAAGGAGGTGAGCGCCGATATCATCATCGTGGACGTGGGCGCGGGGACCAGTTATCACACCCTGGATTTCTTCCTCATGGCCGACTATTACCTCGCGGTCGCCACCGCGGAACCCACCTCGGTGCTCGATCTGTATCGGTTCATCAAGCTGGCCGGGATTCGCCGTGTGCTGTCCGAGTTCGTCGCTACGGACCCGATGTATGCCTCCCTCGCCGAGCGGGACTTCACGAGCGTGTCCCAGATCCTGGAGGAAGCCGGCAAGACCGACGAGGCGGGGCGTGCGCTGGCGGAGCGGGCTCTGAAAACATTCAGGCCGCACCTCGTGTTGAACCGCATGTCGCCACGCTGGCGTATCAACACGTCTCAACTGAAGCAACTGCTCCGAGAATACCTCGGGGGCGAGCTCGTCGTGTTGGGAGAGATCCCGGACGACGGTGCGATCGACCGTTCTGTCCGAACGTTCCTGCCGGTTGTCGACGCGGCGCCGGATTCTCCCGCCGCAGAGGCGTTTCGCGGTCTTGTGCGGCGATTGGACGAAGTCACGCAAGGGGGAAGCGAGCAGGCGTGAGGCGCAGGGGCATCGCCTCTGAAGGAAGTCGCGTGTCGTTACGAGGGGCCGTTCCGCATGCGGACCCGCTTCGCCTGGACGGACAGGATGTGCTTGATGAGTCGTTCCTGGTCGTCCGGCGAAATGTCCACGAACCTCACCGCGACCAGGAGCCCCGAGGCGACCTGGTCGGCCGTGACCCGGATGACCTCGGCCCTCGCGTGAACGGGAATGAAGGGCGGAAGGATCAGTCGTAGGTCAAGGAGCTCCCCCGGACCGAACGATCGTGTCGACTGAAAGCTCAGTCCCCCCGCGCTAATGTTGACGTCGGTCAATCGAGGCAGCGGTACGCCCTCGGGATGCAGCCGCAACAGCGTCTTGAGCACGAGCGTCAGCACGTAGTCGATCTTCATCAACCACGGCGCCAACACGGGCTCGCTTTCCTGCACGGGGAGCCGGGCGAGCAGATCCGTCGTGGGCTTGCTGAGAAACTCGGCGATCTCGGCGTCTCCCGCTGGCGCGAGGCCATCCGAGGACGAGACGCTTCCTTCGCCGACGGGCCAATACTCGAAGAGCAGGCGTTCATCGACACGCAGCCATTCCCGGCGGTTCTCGCTGGCGACCGTGTCCATCTCCGGTTCCATACCCCTCGTATTGGCAAGCCCGCGGCCGCCGGCGATCGTTATCGCAGAGGAACGGCCGCGTAGACGGGCTCGGGCACCTTCTTTCCGATTGGCTCCGTCGTTTCCACTCGGTTGCGTCCCCGCGTCTTCGATCGATACAGCGCCCGATCGGCCGCAGCAATCAAGTCTTGGGCCGAGGTGATCCCCGGGCGGGGAATCTCTGCGATGCCCAGGCTGATGGTCACGTGCACGTCGCCGTGCCTCGGGACCCTGATGTGGCGCGCCACACTGGCACGGAGCCGCTCGCCGAGAACCTTGGCCGACTGCAGGCTGGTGTGCGGAAGGAGAATCGCGAACTCCTCCCCCCCGTAGCGCGCCACCACGTCGACGGCGCGGACGGAGTTGCCGATCAAGGTGGCGACCACCCGGAGAATCTCGTCTCCCTTCGGGTGGCCGAGCGCATCGTTGACGTTCTTGAAGTGATCCAGGTCCGCCATGATCAGGCAGGCCGGGGACCCGTATCGCTCGGAGGTTTTGAGCATGCGCGTGAGGTGATCATCGAACGCCCGTCGATTCAGCAATCCGGTCAGGGAATCCGTGAGGGCAAGGTTCGTGATGCGACGGTGTGCCTCCGCATTGCGGAGTGCGAGCGCGAGCCATTCGGCGATCGACTCCAGCAATCCCGCGTCCTCCGCCGTGAAGGGTCGACCGGCCGCTCGCTCGACATGCAGCACTCCGCTGGGACGATCTCCGACCATCAGGGGAACGGTCGCGCAGGCCTCGGCGCGGTGGTGACGGCCTGGGAACAGAGCGGCGTGGCGTGCTCGCTTGAAGCTGCGGTCGGTGGCGCGAGGCAGGGCGCGCCTGTGCAGGGTGAGGGCGGTGCGCACCTCGTCCACCCGCTCGGGGGGAATCACGTCCGACGCCCGGACCCACACCGAACCGGCGGAGGTCCAGGACATGCCCAGCAGCTCCAGGTCGATCAGATCGCTCAGTCGGGAGAACGCGGTGGAGATGATCTCGTCCGCGTTCAGCGAGGCGGAGAGCGCCTGGCTGATCCGATTCACGGCGACCAGCCGGTCATGCCATCGACGCATGTCGGTAAAGTCCTGCTCGACACGCGCGCGCGTGCCGGCGGCCTCGTGGGGGCGGCGCTCGGTCTGCCTGCTTCTCGCCGGCTCGCGCAAGCCCTGCTCCAGCCGTTCGATCAATCGCGTCGTCCTCAGAGGAAGCGGGAGGATGGCCAGACCCCCGCGTGGGAGTTGGTGCACCAGGCGGTCGCGGGCTCGCTCTGGCCCCACCAGCAGGACGAAGGAGCGGGGCTGCCGCGTCGCCACATCCTCGACGAGCCTCAGGCACGACGCGCCGCTCCCGCGCAGGTGGACGACGAGCGCGTCTGCCGGTTGGTGACGAAGGCGCGCCCGTGCTTCCCCTTCCGTTTCGGAGGCCGAGACGAGATAGCCGGCCGCGAGGAGGCGTTCCGATAGCTCGCTGGCCAGGCGAGGCGCCTGGCAGACGAGATGGATGTGGCGAGCGGTGGCGGTGTCCCGT
>JBFKNO010000070.1:0-11097 GCA_041629275.1 Nitrospiraceae bacterium | reverse complement strand
TGACGCGGCCCGCCAGCATGCCGACAAATGTGGCAAGGGCGCAGGCGGCCGTGTAGTAGAGGATGGGGCGGTTCAGCGGGGTCCTGGCCAGGGTGCCGAAGCCCCGTGACAGGGCCAGCCTGCTCAGCCAGCCGAATCCCACCAGCACGAGGAGGAAGTCGTCGAATCGCAGGGTGATGCCGCGCCCGAGCGTCGTTCCTTTGCCGAGCCCGCCGACAATGAGCTCGGGGCCGAGCAGCATCGAGAACACCAGAATGTAAATGCCGATGAGCGGCGACATGAAGGCCGCGATCAACGCCAAGGCGCCGAGGATGATCGGCAGCCCGCGAGAGGGATCGATGAACGCGATGACCGCGGCGACGGGGAGCGCCGCGATGGCGGGGAGGACGAGGTCAGCCCATTGAAGGCGGAACGCGGAGAATCTGAGTGTGGTCAGTACGGGCATCATGGGGTGTCATCAGGGTCACGAGTCCACTACGTCCCTCTGTCATCCCCGCGGTTTTTGGCGGGGATCCATCTTGCTCTCTCTTGCAAGACGGAGCGGATGGATTCCCGCCTCCGCGGGAATGACGGAAGGGTATGCACGGGTCTGCATTAGGTCCATCGGCCCGCGCTAGCGGTATGAATACTCAATGTAGCCGTATTCGGGCGCGATCTCGGCCTTCACGTTCGTGAGCACCACGCCGACCACATGGGCCTGGGCGTGATCCATGAGGAACTTGGCCCGGCGCAGGGCGCTGCGCCCGATCCTGCCGACCTGGTAGACCAGGACGGTCCCGTCCACGCAGGAGCTGATCGTGACGGCGTCGGTGACGGGAAGGATCGGCGGCGTGTCGATCAGGAGCATGTCGTACTCCTCGTGCATCTCCTGAATGAGACGGGTGATGCGATCGAGGCTGAGGAACTCCGCAGGGTTCCGCGTGACCATGCCGCTGGTGAGCACGTGCAGATTGTCGAGTCCCGGCGTGTTCATCACGAGATCCACGCCCAGGGCGCCCATCATGAGGTCGGTGACCGTCCTCACCGAGTCGCTCCAGGGGGTCGCGCCGCTCAAGGCTTCGGCGAGTCCCGGGTCGCGTTTCAGACCGAGCCGCTTGTGCACGTTCGGCTTGCGCATGTCGCCGTCGACCAGGAGGACGCGCTTGCCCTCCTGCGCCAGGGTCACGGCCAGATTGACGATCGTGGTCGATTTGCCCTCGCCGGTCCCGACACTCGTGAACATCAAGGATTTCGTCGTCCGGTCCATGTTGGCGAACTGGAGATTGGTCCGCAGGGACCGGAGGTTCTCCGACAGCACGGAGGCGGGGTCGACCAGGCACGGCAGCTTGGAGAACATCTCCATCACGGCCTTGGAGGTGTTCGGCGGCAGCGCCTTGGCCGCATTCTCACGCAGCTCGCGCTCGTCGAACTGGGGAATGATGCCCAGGACCGGCACCTTCAGGAACTCCTCGATGCCCTCGATGGTGCCGATCGACGTGTCGAAGGACTCTCTGGCGAAGGCCAGAACGACGCCGAGGAAGAGGCCCATGGCGGCGCCGACGACCAGGTTGAGCCTGTTCTTGGGCTGGTTGATGGGGATGCCCGAGGCGACCGCGGGCGAGATGATGGTCACCTCCTCGATGCGCTCCGCGCTCTTGATGAGCAGCTCTTGCTGCTTGGTCTTGAGCGTGGCGTAGAGCTCCGCATTCACCTGCACTTCCCGCTCCAGCCGCGACAGCTCGATGGCGGCCTGGGGAAAGCCGAGGTAGCGCTCGCGGTAGCGGTCGATTTGGTCCCGCAGCGTGACGTCGCGGTCCACGAGGCTCTGCAGCTTCGACTCGAGCTCCCTGATCATTTCCAGTTTCACGTTGCCGATCTTTTGGTCGACGAGCAGCACGGCCGGATGTTGCGACTTGTAGTCGATCAGGAGTGTCGTGCGCTCCTGGAGCAGGTCGACCAGCCGCGTGTTGAGACTCGCGAGGAGGGTGGAGGTATCGTCCGTAAAGATCCGCTGCGAGGGCAGCCCCTTGAGGTCGTGCGATCGCTTGAGGATGGCGACCTGTTTGGACGTTTGCTCCTTCAGGCGCAGGACCTTGTTGTGCTCCTGCTCCAGCTCCGTGAAGATGCTCAGGGCCGCCTTTGCTTCCTCGGTGAGGAAGACCTGCCCCTCCCGCTCCTTGAACTGCCGCAGCGCCTCTTCCGCTTCCCCGAGCTTGTGCTCCCGTTCGGCGAGCTGGGCGTCGACGAAGTCGAGCGCGTCCGTGACCATACGGTTCCGGGACCTGATGTTCTCCGCCCGGTAGGCTTCCGCGACCGCGTTGGCGATGTTCTCGGCGTCGACCGGGCTTTCAGACGTGGCCGTGATGGCGATGATCGACGTCTGCTTCTCCGGGGCCGCGTGAATCTTGTCGCGCAGCGAGGAGACGATCTGCCTGTAATCGCGCGAGCGCCGCGTCTCGTCCGGGGCGCTCGCGGGAACGAGTGCCAGGCGTACCGCGGCCTGCTCGACGACGGCCACGCTCTGGATCACCTCCGATTGCGTCTCCTGGGCATTGCCGTAGGAGTACGAGAAGGTGTCCAAAAACAGGCTGGCCATGGTGCTGGTCTTGTCGAACTTGACCCGCGCCGTGGCCTGATAGATGGGCGTGGACTTCGTCGCTTGCGTGAGCGCGAAGGTGAAGAGCACGACCAAGACTGCGGTCAGACCGATCAGGAGCTTTCGCTTCCTGATGATCATCCAGTAGTCCAGCAGATTGAGTTCGTAATGGGCCATAGCTCTCGACTCTAGGACACGCGGTGGCCTTCTAAGGCGCGATCAAGAGTTGCGTGAAGAATGCCGCCTGGAGCGGGGCCAGGGCCGCCCCGAGCACGGGCCCCAGCTTCTTGGCGGTCTCCGCCGCGTCGCCCAGCCGCTCGCGCGGGATGTACACGACGTCGTTCTCCCGAAGCTTGAGGTTGCCCGCCGCGTCCCCGTACGTGAGGAGGCGACTGATGTCGGCGGTCAGGACCGTCGGGCGGTCCAGGTTGCCCCGGATCACACGGACCTCGTCCAAGACCGCGGTCTCCTTGTAGTTCTCCGCGGCCAGCACCGCTTCCATGACCGTCATGCCGCGGCTCATCGGGTACATGCCGGGCTTGTTGACGTCGCCGAAGACAAAGATGCGCTTGATCTTGAGCTTGTCGCGCTTGATGCGGACCTTGACGCTCGGGTTGCGCATGTATGGCTCGACCGCGCGCTGGATCTTGGACGCGGCCTCCTCCGCGGTCAGCCCTCTCACGTCGACATCCGCCACGTTCAGGCTCGTGAAGCCGACCTTGGTGACCCGGGCCGTCATGGCCTCCTCGCCGGAGCCGCGCCGAATCACGATTTCGAGCGTATCGCCGGGCTCGATGGTCGTGCCGGAAGGCAGCTCGGACTCGTCCACGAAGACGTCGCCCTTGGCAAGCTGCGGAAACGGCGTGCCCGGGGGGCTCAAGGCGGAGGGCGGCAGGGTCGAATAGGCCGGATTGCGACAGCCGGCCGGCCCAGCCAGGAGGACCGTGAGGACGAGCATCCCGAAGAGCCCGCCCATGCCGCCCCGGCCCATGCCGGCGATCGACTGCATCATGAGGCGACCTCCATGGGCTTGACCACTTCGACGATGTGCAGCAAGGTGCTCGTGCTCAGATCGACCATCTTGGGCTCTCCAGCCCCGCCCTCCGAGGGGGTGCCGATCTGAATGATCGGCCGGAGCGGATAGGTGGATTTGGAGCCCGTGACGACCCCGACCTCTCCGGTATTGAGCCGGACGCAGGTGCCCAGAGGGTACATGGACAGTTGCTCCACCAAGGCCTTCATCACCAGCCGCGAGAAAGCGGTTTTCTCCCGGACCAGCAGCTCCCGGATCGCGTCGTAGGGCGACATCCGGCGGTGATACGGGCGCGGACTGATCAAGGCATCAAAGACGTCGGCGATGCCGATGAGCTGGGCGTGCGGGTGAATCTCCCCTCCGGTCAGGCCGTTCGGGTACCCCCTCCCGTTCCATCGTTCATGCTCCTGGGCGACCACCTGCTTGAGCCAGGCATAGGAGGGTCCCAGGGTCGCCACGATCTCGGCTCCGACCTCCGGGTGCTGCTCGATCACCTCCCGGTCGCTCGCCGAGAGCGCCTGAGGCTGGTTGATGATCGCGTCGGGGACGTTGAACATCCCGATGTCGTGCAGCAAGCCTCCGAGTGCCAAACGCGCCAGCTCCTCTTTCCCGTAGCGGAGGCCCATGCCCAGTCTCGTGGCCAGGATCGCCACGTTCACGGAATTCGTGATGACGTGACGACCGGGTGATCCGGCATAGACTCGATCCAGGAGGCGGGTGCTCTCCAGCAAGGAGTCTGCGATGCCGCTCGCGATGCGGGGAAGCTCCCCGAGATTCCCGATGGTCCCCTGCTGAAAGACGGGCTCGAACCGCGCGAGCTCCTCCATGGCCAGCCTGTACCAATCCGGCAGGTTGGCCGCGCGGGGACGCGCCGATGACACGGGATCGTTCGGCGTGGACGGAGGGCTCGCATCGCCGCCTTGTCCGGCATCCCCCTCGGGGCCCTGCCCCGGGCTCCCCTGTTCTCTCACGAGGTCGCTCAGTCTTGCCATACACCCGCGTACCTTCGATCACGACAGACCCGCGCCGTCGCTCGCTATGTCTGGTGCGTCTTCTTCGAGTGCTGCCCATCGATTTTGTTGTGGTCGCCATTGTGTTCCGGTTTCGCAAACTCGCGCTCCAGCACGGCCCGGATGAATCCGCTGGCGGTGTAGCCCTGCTGCTTGAGCTCATCCAACCGGGACTTGAGCTCCTGCGGCAGTTGAATGACGATGCGGACCAATCGTGGCATGGACCTATCCCTCTGTGAGGCTGTCCCGGGTCGAGACCGTGCTAGCATCGTGCTGCAGGCGCTATGCCATGCCGAAGCCCGGCATCGTTCGATGGGGCATCATGTTGATTTTGTACGGTTTGCGCAGAAAGATGTGGTTTGCCGGCACGGGCGGGAGAGACAATTTCAAGCCGAGCGACGAAATTTGGCTCCGGTCCGTACGACTTTTGCCGTGGGGGGTGGTTGGTGGCGGTTGCTAATCCCTGACCCATGGCTGCCAGAGCAGCCGGATGTTCCGAAGCTCGCCCGACAGCGCCGCCTGGCCGAGGCGCACCGGTCGCGGCCGCAGCTCGCGAGTCGTGTGCATCTGCAAGCCGGTCGGCGACATGGTCGCCGTGACGATCACCGCGCCGTCCCGGTCGGTCCTCGCCAGGCGGGTCCCCGCCGCCTCGTAGGCGCGCATGACGGAGGGCGCGGGGTGGCGGTAGGTGTTGAATCGTCCCGCCGAGACGATGCCGATGTCGGCGCCCACCTCCTGGATCCAGGCCTCGTGCAACGAGCTGCGGGCGCCGTGGTGCGGGACCTTGACGACCTGGACGTGCAGCGGCGCGCCGTTCGTGCGCAGGAGCTGCATGGTCTGTGACTCGATGTCGGCGGCAAAGAGGAAGGCGTGCGGTCCGCAATCGAGCCGCACCACCGCCGAGTGGTTGTTCAACCGGGTGCCGCTCGACCATGGCGCGCCCTCGAGCGGCCGCTCCGCGGCCGGCGGCGGATGCAGCGCGAGCAGCTCACAGGACGGTGTCGCGAGCAGCAGCGTCCCCGCCTCGACCCGTCGCCTGGCCACCTGGGTGGTGCGAAGCGCACGCTGCAGGCTGTGGTAGAAGCGGAGCGGGCGGGCGATGCCGTTGCCATAGTAGGCGCCGACGTCGAAGCTTTGCAGGATCCACGGCACGCCACCCACGTGATCGCGTTGAGGGTGCGTGCCGATCACAAGGTCCAGCCGCCTGATGCCCCGATCCCACAGATACGGCCCGACGACCGCGCGGCCCATGTCCAGGCTGTCGTAGGCGGCCCCCGCATCGATGAGCACGGTCTCTCCCTCCGGAAGCTCCAGGAGTGTGGCGTCTCCCTGCCCGACATCCAGGAAGGTCACGCGAAGGGTGCGCTCCGGGAGGTCCCGCGGCGACCATGCCCACCAGGCGAGGAGGCAGGCGGCGCCGACCGCGGCTGCGTGCCGAAGGCCCGGCCTCGTCTTCGGCCACCCCAGCAGGAGCAGGCAGGTGTAAAAGCACAGAATCGCGACGGTCGACGGCGACGCCACGTGCCAGGCCGCGCCCGGAAGGCGCGCCAGCCAGGACACTGCGCCGGCCATGATGGTCAGCGCTGCCTCGTTGAGCGTCCCCAACGGCAGCGTCGCGCCGCCGCCGATGAGCAACCCGATGGCCGACAGCAGGCCCAAGGGCACGACGATGAGGCCGGCCAGCGGCACGACCACCAGGTTGGCGAGGAGGCCGAGCCAGGCAATTTGATTGAAGTGATACGCGACGAGAGGCAGCGTTGCGACGGTCACCCCGCCCGTGATCCAGGCATAGTCACGCAGCCAGCCCGTCAGCCGCTCCGATAGCCGTCGTCCGGTCGGAACGTGGCGCTCGTCCAGGGCACCGCGCCATTGCAGGACCAGCGCGATCGCCAGGACCGAGGTGAAGGAGAGCTGGAACGAGATGTCCAGGATGGCGCCGGGATCGTGCACGAGCACGACGAGGGCGGCGGCGGCCAGGGCGTGCAGCAGGTGTTGGGCATAGCCCCGCCACACGGCCAGCAAGAAGACGAGAATCATCAGCAGGGAGCGCACCGTGGCCACCTCGGCGCCGGCGAGGAGCGCGTAGAAGGTGACGGGGGGCATCGTGAGCAAGGCGGCGAGCCTGGTCGGCGTGATCCGGCGCGAGAGCTGGAGTAGCCACGCGGCGGGCAGGAGACGGCAGGCGACCGTCACGGAGCAGAACGACAGGAACGCGATCAAGCCCAGGTGGGAGCCCGAGATGGAGAGGATGTGCACGGTTCCGGTCGCCATGAACCGGTCACGCAGCGACGGATCGAGAAAGCCTTGCTCGCCGATGATGAGCCCGAGATAGATGCCGAGCGCCGGCTGCTCGAGCGTGCGGGTCGCCGCCAGGCGGATCTGTTCGCGCCATCCGTCGAGCCGATGCCAGAATGCCCAGCGAATGCTCCGGTGACCGGAGTCTCGCAACTCCATGCCCGGCCCGCGCCCGCCGGAGACCGATGCCACGGCCTCCACGCCGTGGCGCCTGAGGTAGGCGCCGTAATCGAAGCCGCCGGGATTGAGCGTGCCGATCGGTGGCCGAAGGCGAGCCGTGAATGCGACGGTATCCCCCTGCGCAAAGAGCCGGCTCGGATCCCGCCAGGTCACACGCACCAGGCCCGCCGCCGGCCTCTCTCCCCGCTCGTCTTCGACCCTGACAACCGAGACGATCATGACCGAGCGATCCGGTCGGTGTCGAGCCGGCTCCACGATGGTCCCGACGACCTGCATGGTCCGGGGCTCGGATCCCGACAGGAGGCCCGGGCCGCGGGGCTCAGAGGCGGCGATGGTCCACCACAACAGTCCACCGAGCAGGCAGGCGTAGAGACCGATCCCCAGCCCCGCCGTCAGCCTGTGACCCCGCTCCAGCAGGGTGAGGCCGGCGGCAACGAGGAGCAGGAAGGTGAAGATCGAGACAGGGAAATACGGCAGGAAGGCCCCGAGCACCAATCCGGAGACAAAGGCGCCGGTCAGCGGCAATAGCACGGGATCAGGCGAGATGGGTGCGAAGCGAGCCGACCAGGTCGTCGGCGACGGAGCGAATCAGATCGTCTCGCTCCCCTTCCACCATGACGCGGATGAGGAGCTCGGTTCCGGAATACCGCACGAGGACGCGGCCCGTGCCGTTCAATCTGGCCTCGCCCTGGCGGATGGCGCGTTGGACCTCCGGGAGGCCGGCCAGGTCCCGTCGCTCTTTCACCGGGACATTGAGCAGCACCTGCGGCACGGCGGTCATGCAGCCGATCAGCTCCGACAGGGGCCGGCCGGTGCGCTGCATGAGCGACAATACTTGAAGGGCGGAGATCAGCCCGTCACCGGTGGTGTTGTGGTCCAGGAAGATGAGGTGCCCCGACTGCTCGCCGCCGAAGTTGAGGCCGCCGGCGACCATCCGCTCGAGTATGTAGCGGTCCCCCACCGGCGTGCGGATCAGCTTCACCCCCGCCTTGGCCATGGCCAGCTCGAGCCCGAAGTTGCTCATGACCGTGCCGACGACGGTGTTGCGGGACAGACGCTTGCGCAACTTGAGGTCGAGTGCCAGGGCCGCCATGATGTGATCGCCGTCGATCATGCGCCCCTTCTCGCAGACGAAGACCGCGCGGTCCGCGTCGCCGTCGTGGGCGATTCCCAGATGCGCGTGGTGTTTGAGCACGGCGTCCTGCAACCGCTCCGGGAAGACGGCGCCGCAGGCCTTGTTGATGTTCTTCCCGTCCGGGCTGGCGGCGATGACCTTGACCGTCGCGCCGAGCTCCCGCAGCACCGAGGGAGAGACCTTGTAGGCGGCCCCGTTTGCGCAGTCAACCACGACCTTGAGGCCCTGAAAGTCCGTGTCCTTGGGAAGGGAGCGCTTGACGAACTCGATGTAGCGCCCCTCCGCGTCGTCGATCCGGTGGGCCTTGCCGATCGCGTTGGCGGTCGGACGGATGTGTGAGATCTCGTCGGAGACGATGAGCTGTTCGATGCGCGCTTCCATCTCGTCCGGAAGCTTGAACCCGTCTCCGGAGAAGAACTTGATGCCGTTGTCCTGGTAGGGGTTGTGGGACGCGGAGATGACCACCCCCGCATCGGCCCGAAGGCTGCGGGTCAAGAACGCGATGGCGGGGGTGGGCATCGGACCGACCAGCAGGACGTCCGCTCCCATCGAGCAGATTCCCGAGGTCAGCGCGGACTCCAGCATGTAGCCCGACAGACGGGTGTCCTTGCCGATGACGACCTGGTGGCGTCCCGATCGCGTGGAGAACAGATGGGCGGCCGCACGGCCGAGCTTCATGGCCGTCTCCGAGGTCATGGGCTCGCGGTTGGCGACGCCCCGGACCCCGTCTGTCCCGAAGAGTTTTCGCATAATACCGCCTCGGTGATTCGGACCACGTCCCGGATGGCGCCCACGTCATGAACCCGGACGAGCCGGGCGCCGCGCTCGACGGCCAGCGCCACGGCTGCCGCCGTGCCCATCAGTCGGTCGCCCACCTCGCGCGCGAGGGTCTGTCCGATGAAGGTTTTGCGGGACACGCCCGCGACCACGGGCCGCCCGAGCGTGGCCACCTCGTCCAGGCGCGCGAGCAGGGTAAGGTTGTGGGCTACAGTTTTGCCGAATCCGAAACCGGGGTCAAGCAAGATCTGATCTGGCCGGATACCGGCCTCGAGGGCGGCGGTCATGCGCGCCGCCAGGAACGCGCGGACCTCCGTCACGACGTCGCCGTATTGCGGGGCCCGTTGCATGGTCTGGGGCGTGCCCTGCATGTGCATGAGCACGACCCCGGCCCCGGTCTTCGCGACCACCGGGGCCATCCGGGGATCGAAGCGCAGCGCGCTGATGTCGTTGACGAGGCTCGCCCCGGCGTCCAGGGCCCGTTGCGCCACGCCGGCCTTGGTGGTATCGACCGAGAGGGGAACCGCGATGCGCGGGGCGAGCGCCTCGATGACGGGCATCAGGCGCCGCAGCTCCTCGGGCTCGTCGACGGGCCCGGATCCGGGTCGCGTGGACTCGGCACCGACGTCGATGAGATCGGCCCCTTCCGCCACCATGGTCTCGGCCTGGGCGAGGGCCGCGGCGGGATCGAGGAAGCGGCCGCCATCGGAGAAGGAGTCGGGCGTGACATTCAGGACGCCCATGATGAGGACGCGGGACAGGGGGATCTCGAAGGATTTGGCTCTGAGCGGCATGGGGTGGTTTGTTGGCACGGGAAGTGCCTTTTCCCTTGTAGCTGCGCCATCTCATGGCGCCAATGCCGACCGCGGCAGCGTAAGACGCTGCAGCTACAAGGTTCGGATCATCGCGGCACGACAAGTTGCTGCCAGGCATTCCCTACAATTGCCAGGCAGGTACACCCCGTGTGCTGAATAGGGGAAAGAGGGGCCCGTTTACCGATAAACTTGCCCCCTTAATACGTTTGAGAACCGCGTCGAAACCAATTGTGCAGCATAGCGGGAGACCGTGGGAACGGCAAGGGTCGAGGGAATGTGACGGGAGGCACGTCGATCAGGCGGAGGCCGGGACGCTCTCGGGGACGGTGCCCTGGTGGACGATCGCGTCGATCTCCGGGGCATCGAGCACTTCCTTCTCGAGGAGCGCCTCCGCGAGCCGTTTCAAGGTGGCCATGTGTTGGGTCAGCATCTGCTTGGTCCGCTCGTAGTTCTCGAGGACCAAGCGCTTGACCTCCTGGTCGATCTCGAGGGCGACCTGCTCGCTGAAGTCGCGGCGCGTGGCGATCTCGCGGCCGAGGAAGATCTCTTCGTCCTTTTTGCCGAAGGTCAGGGGACCGAGCTTGTCGCTCATGCCCCACTCGCACACCATCTTCCGCGCGAGGTCCGTGGCGCGCTCGATGTCGTTGCCCGCCCCGGTCGTGATGTTCTTGAGGATCAGCTCCTCGGCGACCCGCCCGCCCATCAGGATGGCGAGCGTGTTGTAGAGGAATTCCTTGGAATAGTTGTGGCGGTCGTCGGTCGGCAGCTGCATCGTGACGCCCAGGGCCCGGCCGCGCGGGATGATGGTGACCTTGTGCACCGGATCGGCGCCGGGTAAGAGCTTGGCCATCAACGCATGGCCCGCCTCGTGATAGGCGGTGACGCGCTTCTCGTACTCGCTCAGCACCATGCTCTTGCGCTCCGCCCCCATGAGCACCTTGTCCTTCGCGGTCTCGAAGTCGACGGTCTCGACTTCTTTCTTGTCCTGGCGCGCGGCCCAGAGGGCGGCCTCGTTGACGAGGTTCTCGAGGTCGGCTCCGGAGAACCCCGGGGTGCCCCGGCCGATCTTTTCCAGCTCGACGTCCTTCGCCACGGGGACTTTCTTGGTGTGGACCTTCAGAATCTCGACGCGTCCCTTGAGATCCGGCCGATTCACCACGATCTGCCGGTCGAAGCGTCCGGGCCGCAGCAGGGCGGGATCGAGCACGTCGGGCCGGTTGGTCGCGGCGATGAGAATGACGCCTTCGGTCGTGTCGAATCCGTCCATCTCAACGAGC
>JBFKNO010000069.1:0-11114 GCA_041629275.1 Nitrospiraceae bacterium | reverse complement strand
CGAGGGGTTTCTGGCCGAGCGCTTCCATCTGTTCCTGGACTGCCGGGATCCCAACGGCAAGCGCGTGATCGCCTTCGAGCGCCAGGCGGAGGGCGAGGGGCCCAATCCCCTGGTCCTGGAGGTGGACGGGCAGCTGGTGCCGGTGGCGCCGGCGGAGGGGGTGTCGCCGGCGACGACGAAGCGGACGATCATGCCGGAGATGCGGGCGTACTATCCGTTGACGACGGCGGGGTTCTGGTCGTGCCGGATGGCCAAGCCCTTCGTGCGGTACACGGCGCTGCTGCGGACGGTAGGGGGCATCCCGTTCGTGGGGCTGACCAATGACGTGGTGGCCTTCGGCGGGCAGTTGGAATCACGGCCGCCCCTGCAATTTGCGCTGGTGGCGGACGGAGACGGGGACGGGTTCTGCTTCCCGGTGGCCGATGCGCGGCTCTGTGCGGATCCACGGCCGGACTGTGACGACGGCAACGGGGCGGTGCATCCGGGGGCGGTGGAGGTGCCCAACAACGGGGTCGACGATGACTGCGACGCGACGACGGGGGACGTGCCGGCGGGCCCGCCGCCGGGGACGCTGCAGGTGGAGGCGCTCGCGCACGTGATGCAGGGCGGGGGCAACAAGCCGGCGGTGACGCGGGAGCCGATCCCGCTGCTGCCGGTGCGGGTGTTTGCCACGGGGCCGGGCTCCTGCGTGGACCAGACGGTGACGGGGAAGTCGTGGCGGCAGTTTCCGACGATCTGGCGGGAGTGCGCGACGCTGCCGCAACTGGTGGGGCTGACGTCGGACCCGGCCGGGACGGCCAGCTTCACGGTGCCCTCGGGGACGGAGTACCTGGCGATCGGGGAGTATCCGCCGGGGGCGGCGGTGCCGAAGGTGTACGTCGGCAGCAACGTCGGGGGCATCGACCCGGGGCAGACGAAGCAGACGACGCTGCGGGTAATCGTGGACAGCAACGGGGACGTGCGGGCGGGGAAGTACAAGAAGCAGACGGGCTCGCTGCTGTACATCGTGGAGCCGGAGTATATCGAGTGGGACAGTACGCAGGAGCTGTACCCGTTCGTGCTGGAGAGCGAGGGGGACTGGACGGTGACGACGTCGGTGACGCCGCCGGAGGGGTTCGTGGCGGATCAGCCGAGCCTGACGGAGGAGGTGACCACGGAGGTGAAGGCGGTGCAGTTCACGCTGACGGACGTGGGGAGCCTGTGGACGCCGACGGGGGTCTGTGAGCTGATCACGCACAATGGGCAGACGGAAGGGAGCTGGAGCACGGTGGAGGTGAAGCTGGCGCCGAGCCTGGCGGCAGAGAGGGATGTGAGCGTGTACGGGGAGATCAAGCCGGAGAAGCTCCTGGAGATGGCAACGAAGGAGGCGGCGAAGCTGGCGGAGATCCAGGCGAAGGAGGCGCAGAAGCAGCTCGAGGCGCAGGAGAAGTGCGAGGCAGCGATCCAGAAAGAGGAAGAGGAGGGCGGTAAGGGCGGTAAGGGCGGCGGGAAGCCGTGACCTGGTGACTATCCCGCAGCACCGCGGCATTCAGCGATTGCGCCGCTTCTGTCATGCGAAGTTAGTGTCGTTATGCAATGGCATCGGACAAGTGTCTGTAAAAGAGAAGACCAACACGTAAACGTCTGACACCCTCATAATTCGAGACCTTCCACCCGTGCCAGGCCGGGATGCGAACTGTCGGTCCTACCGGCACGGGAAATTTACCGACGGCCTTCTAGTGCAGGCAACGTCACCCCCTGACCCCTTCCGTCGATCCCCTTCACATTCACATTGATCGCCCGTTGACTCAGACAGTGTTTTCGAGCTGCGGTAAGCCCAACACGACGAAAGAT
Organism: Nitrospiraceae bacterium; assembly: GCA_041629275.1. Lineage (GTDB taxonomy): Bacteria > Nitrospirota > Nitrospiria > Nitrospirales > Nitrospiraceae > JBFGRM01. Next base: position 9,281 of record JBFKNO010000069.1, on the reverse strand, counting down.
ACTGAAACTATTAAAAAATGTGGACCGACACCTATTACGGTGCTCCTTTACGCATGGGCCGGCCATATCCCTAATTCGGGGGAATTGTCCCTGCACACGATTTGGGCAAGAATGGCCTCGTCTGCCGGGCTTTCCAGTCGCCGATTTGATTCACATGGGCACGGCCCGGTCAGAGCAGGAGCCTGTCCGAGGAGGTGCCCCATGCGCTTGGCAAGATGCGCGGTGGTCGTGATAGGACTTGTGCTTCTTACGGGCTGTGAAACGACGATGATGGGCACCCTTCCGGACTGTACGCTTCAGGCCGGCGTGACGACCGTGCCTATGCACGATCCCATCTATCCGGCCGGCGGCCCCGCCGGCGGAGGGACACGCGAGAGCGTCACCTACAGGCTCACCGTCTCTTATGCGCCGGCTACGCTTGCGACCGTGAACCTCGAGGAGCGCGTGGAATCCGTCGATGCTGCCGGCAACACCACTGTCATCTCGGATTGGGCTCAGTTGTCCACGTGGACGGCGCCTATTCCCACGTGCCCCGGCGATGCGTCCAAGTTGTGCGTCCAGCATTCAATCTCCGGGCATGATACGGATCGTCTGATCCGGTATCGCTTTAAGCTACTTGACGACGCAGGCGTGGAGCTCCGTGTACACGAAGTAGCCTATGCGACGAAGCCGTATCCGCCCTCGACCGTGACCGCGGATGAGGCGAAGCAGCCCGCCCCGGTTTACGCCCAGGGTGCTCTGGGGCAGGTGATGGACGTGGCGTTCATGCGCGATGTCAACAACACCGTCAGCGATTCTACGTTTCACGGTCACGTCCGCGGGATGATTGAGGACAGCCTCTACCATGACGAACGGGTAAAATTCTGGGCCAAGCAGTTCAATTTCTACATCAATCCTCTGACGGCGACGGCCCAGGAGTACCCGGACGACCATCTGCCCCCGGTCAATGCGGCGAACCTGACGGCGTTTGAGGGCCGTGCGATTCTACACGACTACGCGGCCAGCCCATCAGACCCAACAACAGGATTTCGGGACCACACGACCGGAGATGGCTGGTTCAGCACTGAGCAATGGCATCGGGGGACCATGCTGCATGAGGCGGGCCATGGGCTGTTTGGACTCAAGGATGAGTACGAAGGAGGGGCGCACCTGGAAGTGGCCTCTCTCCCGAACAACTGGCAGAACCGAAACGAGGCGAAGGCGGCAGCGGCGTCGCGATGCAAAGACAGTAAGGATGTGGACCCCCTGCACAAGAACAGCTGGTTCAAAATGTGCGCGGTTGACAGCCAGATGAACCAGTCGGGCGAGGATCCGACGCCCATGGGGTACGACCTCCCCTGCGAGCAGCGTGTGGAGGACGTGATCACGCAAGCCTCGGGACAATGATCAGGCCATCTGTGAAAATTTGAGGAGGCATGCCGTGTTAACAAGGCGAAATTACCAAATCGCCCTGATCGTCCTCACCTCTCTACTGATCGGCTGTAACGGCTCTGTTACCACTCGCCAGCGTGTGGAAGCTGAAACCGCCCCGTTCAATCCCGCCTATTTCATGGATGAGACGAAGCGGCACTGGGCGGTGCCCTTCGACGTCGTCCATGGAGAGCTTGAGTTGGCCGATCGACCGATCGAGGAGCGACCTGGGCCCTTACGATATTTTCCGCCTGGGGCGGGCAACACCACGGTCATTTATCGTGACATGTATGGGGGGGAGTTGGGGCGGTACCAAATGGAAGACCCCACCCAGACGCGAAGCTGTGATTTTGATCAGAAAAAGTCCCCGGCGAAGAAACGTGGCCGGCCAAGGGGAGGCAAGGAGAAGTTGAAAGGAGGACAGGTTGACATTCTCGTTCCTGCAGATGCGCGCATTGCGCAGATCGAGGTAATCACCCAAGAGGTGGGGCGACACGATGTGCGCGGCCATCGCGAGGAGAAGGGACTTACAAGAACCAAGCTGCCATCCACACTGAAAAAGGCTGTGAACGTGACCCGCTAATGCTCGCGGCCCTTTTCGCGTGAAATAAGCATAGCCGTGCGCAATGCGGGAACGGGCCGCACCAGCACCATCGCGTAAGCTGCAGAACAGGCAAGAGGAGGAATTTATGAAACGTCCTGGGTTACTCGGTGTGTCGATCGGATTGAGCTTGTGCTGGGCCCTCGTATTTGGGAGCGGGCTCGGGCTTGTGTACGGCGGGAGCCCCGAACCAGGAGAAAAAGCAGGGGAGCGTTTTGTGGGTCCGAACATCGACGCGGTCATGACCGTGACCTGCTGCACGCCGGACCCAATTGTCCCCGGGCGCCAGCTCTATACGCTGACAATCGTCGGGAGCTGCCGGACATTCGGTCAAATGACGCAGCACATGGCGGTCAGCTTCACGGAGCAGAAAACCGTCGACCCCGCAGATTTTCCGCTCTTTACCGAAGCGAATTTTGTGTTCCAACGTCGCGAAGGGGAAGGGCCGCCAGGCTGCCACTCCATCAATGGTGGCGAGGACGTCATCATTACGGGCGTGACGAAATTCAACAATACCGGCACGGAGATCGGGGCAGAGGTCGTGGTCTCCTTTGTCGAGCCCAAGTAGCCAGCACCCATGATGGTCTTTGCCTTGTGAACCTGCTAACCCCGGGGCTGGGAGCCAGGAGCGCCCTGTCTCCAAGGTCTTGAGTTTGGAAGAGTCTCTGCCTTTAGCCACCGTCCGATCACCACACAACGTCGTGGGCCCGCCAGGATGGCTGAGTGGCTGCTCTTTCCTGAGATAATCGCTTCCTCGCGCCTCTGAGTTTTGTCGCGAGTTCGGGCGGCTCTGCTCCCACCTCCTCGTCCCTCTAAGATGATAGTTTATATGGGTATCCAGGAATTGAGGTACCGAGAAAAAGCCGCGGCACGGGTCACCCCCAAATCGGGGGGTGTTCAAGGAGGAGCAACAGGCGTAAGAAGACCTTCCCCAATGTCTCTGCCGAACGTGGACGAAGCCAGGGATTCGGCCAGGGCGCCGGCTGCCACGCGATCTGAGAGCCGAACGTCAGGCGGTCCTGCATATATTTGTGGGGAAAGGTGACAAGATGAGCCGCCGCTTCCGGCCGTGGCGAGGCCTCCTGTCGTTCATCGTTGTTCTTGCCTCCCTGAGCGGAGATGCGCTCACGGCTCTTGCCCAGCCCGGTGAGGGCGCAGCCGGGATCTTCGACTCACGAGCTATCGGCCCCCCCACCGTCTTTGTCGTCAACGTCGTGGACGATACCGACGATGGCGCCTGCGACCTGGACCATTGCAGCCTGCGCGAAGCGATCAAGGCCGCCAACCTCGTCAAGGGCACCGACGCGATCAGCTTCAAGATTCCAACCGGCCCCCCGTACACCATCCAGCCCGAATCGGCCCTTCCCTTCATCCGCGATCCGGTCGTCATCGACGCGACGACGCAGCCCGGGTTTAAAGGCATTCCCGTCATCGAGCTGAACGGCAGGCGAGCCGGACAGGGCGTGGCAGGATTGGTGATCACTGCCAGCGATACGACGGTGCGCGGGCTGATGATCACCCAGTTCTCCGGAAGCGGGATACGCGTGTACAAGGCGGACCGGAATCGCGTCGAAGGAAACCTGATCGGCGTGAGAGCGACGGGCGGCGGGCAATCCGGCAACGGCCTGAGGGGCGTGAGCGTCGAGAATGCGGCCGACAATCGGATCGGCGGGACGACTGCCGACTCCCGCAACATCGTCTCAGACAATGGTCAAGAGGGGATCCTGATCACGGGCCAGGGCTCGATGCGAAATGTGGTACAGGGGAACTTTATCGGTAGCGACAGCGCGGGAAAGGCCGCGCTCGGGAACAAGTCGGCCGGCGTCGCGGTCTCGTCCGGGGCGTCGAACACGTTGATCGGCGGCCGCGGGGCTGAAGCGGGAAACGTCATTTCTGGCCACAATGAGGCGGCAGTGGTGGTCGGCAAGACCGTTCGGGGAACGGTCATCCAGGGGAACTGGATCGGGACCAGCCCCTCCGGGACGACCGCCCTCCCGAACAAGATCGGTCTCTGGCTGCTCGGCACCCATACGCTCGTCGGCGGTACGGATCCCCGTGATGCCAACGTCATCGCCTTCAACCGCAAGGTGGGGATTGCGGTCGGCGGCACGGGCACCCGCATCTCCGGGAATTCGTTGCATTCGAACGGCGGGCTCGCGATCGATCTCGGCGGCGACGGGTGGACGCGAAACGACATCGGCGACGCCGACCTTGGGCCCAATGGCCTCCAGAACCACCCCCGTGTGCGAGCGGTGTCGCAGTCCGCCGAAAAGACGACCCTGCACGGCAATCTGCACAGCCGACCGAGCACGAAATACACGCTCGAGTTTTTCAGCTCCGGCCGCTGCGGGAATCGAGAACGACGCCGGGGGCCGGGGGAGGGGGAAACGTACCTCGGCTCGATGGTGGTCGAAACGGATCGCACGGGCAGCATCGGGTTCTCCAATGACCTGGATCCCAACCTGCCGGTGGGACGGGTCGTCACGGCGACGGCAACCGACCCTGATGGTAATACGTCGGAATTCTCCGCCTGCGCGTCGATTCTGCCAGATAAAGACGGCGATGGCCTGGACGTCCGGGACGAAGCCAAGCTGGGCACCAGCGACAGAGAGAAGGATTCAGATGGTGATGGCCTGGAGGACCCGCACGATAACTGTCCCGCCGACCATAATCCGAGACAGGCCGACAACGACCGTGACACAATCGGTGATGCCTGTGATCCCGACGATGACAACGACGGGGTGCTGGATCGAAAGGATTCAGCCGTCCGTGTGGCCAACCCGCTGCAGGGCGATGGCGACGAGGACGATATTCCCGACGTGCTCGACAATTGTCCGACCAAGGCCAATCCCGACCAAAAGGATTCGGATGGCGACGGCATCGGCGACCCCTGCGACACCCACAGCGTGACGGCGCCGAACAACGCGAATGGGAACAGCGAACCCGTCGATACGGACGGCGACGGCATTCCCGATCCCGAGGACAACTGCCCGCAGACCAGCTCGACGGACCAGACCGATTCGGATGGCGATCTGATCGGCGACGTCTGTGACGCATTCCCCAGCGATCCGGACAATGACCGCGACGCGGACGGCATCTCGGGTCATGCCGGCGGCCCCGACAACTGTCCCGCTGTCTACAACCCTCTCGCGACGTGGATCGACAACACGGGAGCCCAGCACACGAACGAGCAGCCGGACTTCGACCTGGACGGGAAGGGCGATGTCTGCGACGACGACGCCGACGGGGATACCTATGTGTCCGTCGCCTACTTTGTGTCCGGTCAGACCACGCCACCTGAGCCGGATTGCGACGATCGGCCGGCAGGCGCGGATGGTGTGATCCTGGCCGAGCATCATTCCGGCCCGATCGAGCCTGGGACCAGCGACGACGGGCGATTTATCAACCCCGGTGTCGACACGAGCCCCATCAATGGGGTGGAGAGCGATGGGTTCCAGAACAACGGCCGCGATGACGACTGTGATCCGGCCACGCGGGACCAGCCGCTCGAGATCGATTTCCAGTTCACGGGCACGCCAGTCGCCTCCTACGAGAACTGGCTCCCGACTGACGCGGGCACGGGCACCATCAAAATACTGCCGCCGTCCGATCCCAACTATCCAACGGTGGTGAGCATGGGGCTGACGGTCGGGCAAACCCAGACGGTCAACAGCGCAACTGTCTCGAACCCCACGCGGCTGGCTGGTCGATACACCAACGACACGCAGGCGGACAACGATCCCCAGGCGCCGGGGTCGCCAACGCCCGATTACCTGTGCGGGGTCTCCATGGGGAACCTGGGAAGCTGCGTCGGCTTCTCCACGAACGGCGACACCATCGTGGTGAAATCGCTGGACTATGGAGGGGTCATCACGATCACGGCGAGCGTGACGCTGAGCGATACGGGTGGCAATAGCATCACCACGACGCGGGAAATCCGCGTGCCCAAGGATGACGACCTCGACGGGATCGCCGATGCGTGGGAGGAAGCCAAGCTCGGGTATCCAGACCTCACCGGCTCTGACTTTCTCCCGGACGCGGACGCCGAGCCAGACCTGCTGGGCCGCAGCATCGTCGACGGCGGCTTGTTCGGTGACGGGCTGACGGGGCAGGAAGAATACCGGGGCTTCATCTGGGGTCCCCCACTGATCGCGTGCCCCGGCTCGGGGGATCCGCGCTGTGCTCTCTACGCGACGCCGGCATTCATCCAGAATGCGCAGGACCCCCGCGTGCATGTCCGATCCCACCCTCTTCGGGAGAAGGATGTGTTTGTGCGTTACAAGAACTACCAAGACCAGGCAGGAGCGGCTTGCCGCTGTCCCTTTGCGGTGGGAAAAGCCTTCGCTAATTCGCGGATCGACATTCACGCCGTGAGCGATGCCGTGCTGCCTCAAGGAGGGGGGGCCGACGAGCAAGCCATCGACGTCGTCGAGCTGTTGAACGACCTGGTGGGCGCCTATCAAGGCCAGGATCCTCATATCAAGAAGAGCACGCTTTCCGAGCGGCACTGGCAATTCGCGACGAAGGGCGCGAGCTTCGGCGGCAACCAGGGCGTCGGAACGGCGACCGTCTATTCCGACTCCGTCACCTATCAGAAGCCATTGGAACATTACTTCGTCGACCGCCCCTATCAGGATGGCGGGGCCGACCACGACGAGGCCGGCAATCCGATCGACCCGCCATTTGACCCCCCGGACGGGCAGCTCGCGCCGCGGAGCGCGGTCGAGGACTTCAACGACAACGGCGAGGCGGATAAGAAGTACAAGGCAAAGGACCCGCCCTATGCTGGTCAGCAGATTACGGAGGACGAGCTCATCGGCAACGAGAACGTGCTCGATGCCGATGTCTACGTCAGCAACTGGATCCAGGCGCCGCAGCAACTGACGGTCTTCGATGTCGACAACGACGGCAAGGTCGAGCATCCGCCGGTCGGGAGCGTCGATGACATCACGAGGGAGTACGAGCAGGAGCACGCGTTGAAGCACACGATTACGCACGAGCTGGGCCATGCGGTGGGCTGCTCCCATATTCCGGATCACCGCGGCTTGATGGCCGATACTTCGCCCGATTGGCAGCGGGATCGGAACTTCCTGGGGGGGCTCGACATCCATCGGCCCGATGCGGAGGCCGATACGGTGTGCAAGGCGCAGATTCAAATTCACAATCAGTAGCCAACAGAGGGGGGCAGCACGCGATGGAGGCGAAAGGACAAGGCCGCAATGCAGGGATCTTGATCGGCCTGCCCATGGTGCTCGCGCTGACCTGCCCGGGATGGGCTCAGGAGGCGGAGCCGGGGCTCAGGGCCTCCGCCGTGGTGGAAAAGGATAGATACTTGCTGGATCCCTCGACGGAGAAGGAGGGCCAGGATCGGATCAAGGTCGTGATCAGTGTGGCCAATCCCGAGTCAGGGTTCGACGTGGTGACCTCCGAGGGGTTTTTGGAGCAGCGGTTCCATCTGTTCCTGACCTGTGTCGATCCCGATGGCCAGGCCATCACTGCCCTCGAAGGTGATGGGAAGCCCGAGGGGCTAAGCCCCTTGTTGCTTCGAGACGTGGATGAGGTGGTGCCTGTGGCCCCGACGACCGTCATCGAGCCCGGCACCGTGCGCACGACGACCATGCCGGAGATGCGGGCCTATTACCCGCTCACCAAGGCGGGGTTCTACCGCTGTCGGTTGGCCATACCGTTCGTGCGATATGAGGCCGTCGACCGATTCATCGGCTCTCAGGGCTTCGTCAAGCTGACCAACGAGGCGGTGGCCTTCGGGGGCCTGCTCCAATCGACGCCTCCCTTCCGGTTCGCCCTGGTCGCGGACGCCGACCGCGACGGGTATTGCTTCCCAGTCCAGGACCAGCGCCTCTGCAGGACACCGCAGCCCGACTGTGACGATGGGAGCAAGGCGGTGCACCCCGGGCGCAAGGAGATGCCGAAGAACGGCATCGACGACGATTGCGACGCCAGCACTCTGGACCACCCCCCGGTCGTGCCCGGGACCGTCCTCGTGCGTGCGGTCGAGCAACAGTTAGGCCAGCCCGATGCGGATGTGGACCAGGCGATTGCCGCTCTCCCCTTGCGCTTGTTTGACCTGGGGACTGGTTCCTGTGTCGGAGGCTCCGTCAAGCAACTCGTACCACGGCAGTACCGGAACATCTGGCGGGCCTGCGCGACGCTGCCTCAGCTCATCGGCCGCACGGGGGAGGATGGCACCGTCCGCCTGGCCGTGCCGCCAGGCGAGTACCTGCTCATCGGGCAATACGTGCGCGGCAAAGAACGCAAGAAGCAGATCCACTACGTCGGGATGCGCATCGGCACGATTGGAGAGGGCCAGACGAGGAAAGAGCTCCTGCGCGTCATCATCCGCCCCGACGGCAGCATCGTCTCGCCGTAAATCCTCCCAACGGTCCCCCGTCCAGTCTGTGTCGGATCCAGCCACGCAGTGCTCAGCACGCAGCGCTTCTCCCTCCCTCTGCCGTCATGCCCGCGCAAGCGGGCATCCAGGCTTCGCAGCTGAGAGCAATGGAGGCCGCCTGCAACAACAAAGTAAAAAGATAAAGAAACAAAATAAATAAAAAAGTTTTCCCACTCCTCGAGCCGCCCTGGCACCTCCGAAGCCTCTGATACCATGTCAGTTTGCCGGCTCACGTCACTCGGCAGGACGGCGGGCCGTAAGGGTGATCCCTAATTCGGGGGATTGTGACCTCGCGCGGCGTGTCGTATGTGAGCGTTGCGACATCCAGCTGTATTGTCGCGGACAGGAAACAAGGTCGGGCGCTGAGAGCTGCGTCGCTCGTGCCGGTGGGGCGAGGAGGTACCTATGCCGGGCGAGCGAAGGAGTGGCCGAGGTGTTTTAAGTGCCGTTGTCGCAGCCGTTGCGCTGCTGTCCCTCACGACAGACAACCTCGCGCAGCAGCCGATACTGGCTTCTCTCGAAGGGAGGCCGCTGGCGTCCGTCATCCCCCTCCGCATAGGCCCAGGCGCGAGCCAGCTCGACCAGTCCTCCCACGCGCCGCCTGCCCAGCCCCAGCTCAGCAAACACTTCGGCCAACTCCCACTGAGCTTCGAAATCAATCACGGCCAGACCGATGAGCGGGTCAAGTTTCTGGCTCGCGGCCGGGGCTACACATTGTTCCTCACACCAACAGAGGCGGTTTTGGCGCTGCGTGGCGCCGGCGAGAAGAAGGTGAAGGGGAGAGTCGAAACGGCCCGGCAAGGCCGGAAAGCGACGGGCGGGAAGCGCACGCCCAAAGCTCTCCTCGCTCCCGGTTCCGAT
>JBFKNO010000068.1:0-11173 GCA_041629275.1 Nitrospiraceae bacterium | reverse complement strand
GCTCGTCGACGAAATCGACGACGTCCTCGAAGAGAACGCAGAGGAATTCGTCAAGAACTACGTTCAAAAAGGCGGCGAATGAGCCGACCGAGGGGATCGCGGTGACGGGATGACCTGTCGCCGGACCCCCGCATCCGCTTTCGGCTCCGGCCCCTCCCGCTCCACACTCACATCCCGTCTTCATCGACGTCCCTCCTCGCGCTCAAGGCATGTGGCCACGAACACGCCCGCTGATTCGGCTCATCCATCTGCACGGCGTTTCGGCATGGACGGCATGACGTCAAACGGTGTTTCCCCATCCCGGCACGCCTTGCATCCGTAGACTCTCCGTTCCAAGTCGGCGTGTTCCCGGTCGTATGATGTCATTTCCGCGAGGGAGGGTGCATCCGCCTTCGCCGAGGCTTCCGCCCACGCTGGAGCTTCCCCCTTCGCAAAAGCTTCCCCCTCCGCAAGAGCTTCGGGGGACAAGTCGGCGGATAGGTCCGTCTCCACGGACGCTGGGGTTTCACTGGATGATCGGGCTGCGACGGGCGGCCAGGAGGGCACAGGGGTGACGAGACCATGGATTGTCAGTGCTGCGGATCACGATCGGGCCCGCGCCTGGGCACAGGCGCTATCGATTTGTCCCGCGACGGCGTTCGTGCTGCTTGCACGAGGCACAGCCTCGGTGGCTGACGCCCAACGATGGCTGAGCGGCGAGGCCCAGACGGGTCATGATCCGTTCTTGCTCCCCGACATGGAGGTGGCGGTGGATCGGCTGCACGCCGCGGTCCGAGCGGGCGAACGCATCTGCTTTTATGGCGACTACGATGTAGACGGCATCACGGCGACCAGCTTGTACCTGAAGTTTTTTGCTTCGCGGGGTGCCAAAGCCAGCGTGTACATCCCGCATCGGATCTCGGAGGGCTACGGGCTGCACGAGCGGGCCATCGTGACGCTGGGGGAGGCAGGGGTGACCCTCCTGGTGACGTCTGACTGCGGAACGACCTCGCATCATGAGATCGCGGTCGCCAAACGCCTCGGTATAGACGTGATCGTGACCGATCATCATCAACTCGACGGGGAACATCCCGCGGCCCTTGCCGCATTGAACCCTCACCGGGGGGACTCGCGCTATCCCTTCACGGGGCTGTGCTCGGGGGGACTCGCCTATAAGGTTGCCCAAGCGTATGAGGTAAAATATGGTGAGGAGGGCTCCCGGCTGGATGATGCGCTCGATCTGGTCGCGTTGGCCACCGTGGCGGACATGGTGCCCCTGCAGGGGGAGAACCGCTGGTTCGTCAGGAAAGGCTTGGGGCAGATCGCCGGGGGGGGGCGGTGCGGGATCCGGGCCCTGAAGGCCCAGGCCGGGGTCGGCGGCGCTTGCACGACCCAGACGGTGGCCTTTAAGCTAGCGCCAAGAATCAACGCCGCGGGCCGCCTGGCCCATGCCCTCTCGGCCGTGCGTCTTCTGACGACCGAGATCGACGAGGAGGCCGTTCAGCTCGCCCGGGAACTGGAGGGGCTGAACAAGGAGCGGCAGCGCATGGAGGAAGTGGCCAGGGCCGAGGCGGTGGCGATGCTGGAGAACGAGGACGCGCCCCCGGGTCTCGTGGTGCACGACCGCAAGTGGCACCTGGGCGTCGTGGGGATCGTGGCGGCGCGACTCGTGGAGCACTTTCATCGTCCCGCCGTGGTCCTCGCGGTGAACGAGCAGGGGGTTGCCAAGGGGTCGGCCAGGACGGTTCCCGGGCTCGATCTTTACAAGGCCTTGGCGAGCTGCCGTGACCTGCTCCTCGCGTTTGGGGGGCATCCCAGCGCCGCCGGAGTGACGCTGCGGGAGGAAAACATCCCGCGGTTTCGGGAGCGGTTCGCGGAGGCGGCCGAGCGTCGGCTCGGAGTCGAGCCCGAGAAGCCGGGGCTGCACGTGGATGCCGAGGTGGCGTTAAGGGACGTGACCCATCAGCTCGTGCGGGAGTTGGACCGCCTCCAGCCATTCGGAATGGGCAATCCAGAGCCGACACTGGCAGTCCGTGATCTCTCCGTGCTGGAGACCAGGATCGTGGGGGCAAAACATTTGAGACTGACGGTCAGGCAAAAAGATTCAGCGCCGTTCGTGGGCATCGGGTTCCGCATGGGGGCTCTTGCTCAGCGGGCCGCGGCCGCCGGAGGCCGGGTCGACCTTGCGTTCATGCCCGAGTTGGATCGCTGGAACGGCCTGGATCGGTTGCAATTGCGCATTCGTGACTTGCGAAGCAGTGAGACCGCCCATCAATAGTTGAGCCATGCCGTACGAAACTGTCACCGATATCGATCACCTGCTGCGGCGGGTCCAGAGCTATAATCCGGACGCCGATGTTGGGCTGATCCGAAAAGCGTATACGTTCTCCGCCGCGGCGCATGCGGGCCAGACACGTCGATCCGGGGAGCCCTACCACCAACACCCGCTCGCCGTCGCCGGCGTGCTCACGGCCTTGCGTGCGGACGTCACGGCGATCGTGGCGGCCCTTCTGCACGATACGCTCGAGGACACGCTGGCAACCCCGGACGAGCTCGAAAAGGAGTTTGGCAAGGACATCGTGAGGTTGGTAGACGGCGTCACCAAGATCGGCAAGATCGAATTCAAAACCTACGAGGAGAAGCAGGCCGAGAATTTTCGAAAAATGCTGCTCTCCATGGCGGATGACATTCGCGTGGTGCTGATCAAGCTCGCCGACCGGGTCCACAACATGCGGACCCTGGAGCACTTGAAGGAAGCCAAACGTGTTCAGATCGCGAAAGAGACATTGGAGATTTATGCTCCCCTGGCCAACCGGCTCGGCATCGGCTGGATGAAGAACGAGCTGGAGGACCTCTGCCTCAAGTACCTCAAACCCGATGCTTACGCAAACCTCAAGATGCGGGTGGCCAAGCGGGACGAAGAGCGTCAGCAATATATCGCGCAGGTGAGCGAGGTTGTCCGGAAAGCGCTGCAGGATGCCGGCCTCAAGGGCGAGGTGCATGGCCGGCCGAAACACATCTCCGGGATCTACCAGAAGATGGAACGCCAATCCATCTCATTCGAGGAGGTGTACGACCTGACCGCCATCCGGATCATCACGGACAACAAAATGAACTGCTACGCGATCCTCGGGCTGATTCACTCGCTCTGGCGGCCGCTGCCGGGGCGTTTCAAGGATTACATCGCGATTCCCAAGTCCAATCTCTACCAGTCGCTCCACACCACCGTGGCCGGACCCCAAGGCGAGCACGTGGAGTTCCAGATCCGCACGGAAGAGATGCATCGCGTGGCCGAGAACGGGATCGCCGCGCATTGGAAATACAAGGAGCACGGGGAGATCGATGACAGCGAGGGGAAGGTCTTCAGTTGGCTGCGCCAGATGGTCGAGTGGCACCAGGATCTCCCCGACAATCGACAATTCATGGACTCGGTCAAGCTCGATCTGTTTCACGATGTGGTGTTCGTGTTCACGCCCAAGGGCATGGTGAAGGAGATGCCGCTGGGGGCCACGCCGGTGGACTTTGCCTACGCGATTCACACCGAGATCGGTGACCACTGCATCGGGGCCAAGGTCAACAACAAGATCGTGCCGCTCAAGCACCCCCTTGCGAGCGGGGATACGGTGGAAATTCTCACCTCTCAGGCTCAGACGCCGCATCGGGACTGGCTGAAGTTCGTCAACACGCCCCGCGCCAAGGCCAAGATCAAGCACTGGCTGAAGATCGAGGAGCAGAAGCGCAGCGTCGAGATCGGCCGGCGCCTGCTCGAGCGGGAATTTCGGCGGCACGACCTCCCACCGGCCAAGGTGTTCAAGTCGGACCGGCTGACGGAGGTGGCGAAGACCTTGGGATACGACTCCGCCGACGAGATGAGCGCGGCGGTCGGGTACGGTCGCCTCCCAACAACAGAGGTGATCAGCGGTCTCATGCCGCCGGTGCCGCGGGTGGAGGAGCCGGCACGAGGCGAAGCGCTGATCCCGGCCACGCCCCCCTCCACTCCGGCGGAGGAGCGGGGCGTCAAGGTGAAAGGCGGACGCGACCTCCTCATGCAGCTCTCCCGTTGCTGCAACCCGGTGCCCGGCGACCGGATCATCGGCTACATCACGCGTGGCCGCGGATTGACGATTCACTCCGTGGAGTGTCCGAACCTGCAGGCTCTGGACTATGACAAGGAGCGGCTCGTCGAGGTCGATTGGGATCAGGAGATCAGCGGGACCCATGCCGTGAAGGTCTCCGTCCTGGCCATCGACAAGACAGGCGTGCTTGCCAACGTCTCGTCCTCGATCTCGCAGTGCGAAGCCAACATCAGCCGGGCGGAAATCACCACGCGCGAGGATCGGAAAGCCATGCTCGATTTCGTCATCGAGGTGACGGACACCAACCATCTCTCCCGTGTGCTTCAGGCGATCGAGCGCGTTGCCGGGGTGATCACCGCACGTCGCGTCCGCGCCTGGCAGGGAAGGTAGAAAAGACGGGGCGAGGGCCACGCCTGTCCTGCTCAGCGCTTCCCCTCGACGCAGCTCGGGGCGCTCGCTCGAGGGGTGCTGAGCCTGTCGAAGCGCGGTTCGACCGCACGAAGGCTCGCATCCGCTCGGCTGCGGAACTCGCTGTCCCCATTTCGGCGCCCGACTGCATCTGCTCGCCAAGTGCGGGACCCGAACCTCCGCGATTCACAATGACAGGCGCGGCCCCCGCCCCAATCCTCAAATTGGATCGTACACACCACCAGCACGGCCATCTCGGTCGCGCGCAGCATTTGCCGCAAGATACCCTTATTCAGATCAGCGATAACAGTTAACGCAGGAGGTAGGCGGGAGGGTCGATGGGGAAGGCGAGCTGTGTGCCGTTCTTGAGCTGGAGGCTGGCCGCCGCGCCGGCCGCGAGCTCCAGAACGAAAACCGCTTTTCTAATGGGCTGGTATTGGGGACAACCGTTGTCGCTTCGATAACAGGGGGGCACGTCGGGCTCGATGTGCACGATTCGCTTCCGGACGTCGAGCCAGATGATGTCCAGCGGGATAAACGTGTTCTTCATCCAGATGGTCCAGTGTTGCGGCTCGCCGAAGGTGAACAGCATGCCGCGATCTTTGGGCAGGTCCTTGCGAAACATGAGCCCGCGGACGCGCTTTTCGGTGGTGTCGGCGTGCTCGGCCCAAATCGTCGCCCCAGAAGGTGTGGTCACGGGGATGAGGATCTCGTCCCCCTCTGCGACGGCGGTCGGGGGCATGCCGGCGTCGACACCGGGGCCCGCGAGGGCCACGGCCAGGCCAAGGCCAGCGAGGAACGACGGACGCAGGCGGGGATGCGGACGCATGACGTGATCCTAGGGAGGCGCGTGGTTGCCTGTCAACCCTTCGACTCGGCCCCCGACGCGGCCTCGCTCAGGGCAGGGGGCGCGACTCCTGTGCCCACTGGGCTGGGGAGCCCTTGCGGGGGCATTGGGGCGTTGCGTGGCGTAGTAAGCCGCGCCGAGAATCATGAGCCAGAGTGGCAAGGGCCTGCCCTGAGCGAGGGCCCGGGAGATCCAGTGGCAAGGGCCTGCCCTGAGCGAGGGCCCGGGAGATCCAGTGGCAAGGGCCTGCCCTGAGCGAGGGCCCGGGAGACCAAGTGGCAAGGGCTTGCCCTGAGCGAGGGCCCGGGAGACCAAGTGGCAAGGGCTTGCCCTGAGCGAGGTCCCTCAAGGGACCGAGTCGAAGGGTTGAAATCCCAGCAGGGGCTGTGCCATCCTACAGCCGCGTGCATAATCCGTCTTGAGAGGGGTGAATAGGCCATGAAAATGAAACGGAAGGTCTTGTACAAGAAGGGCGTCTTTTCATGTCCGCGGTGCCAGCAAAAATACGTGCAAGAAAAGTGGCTCGAGGAGGCCCGGATCCGCTGTCATAAATGCGACTATCGCGGGACTTTGACCGAGATCTCTGTTGAGGAGCATATGGACGAGGAGACGGTCAGCTACTGACCGCCCCGGCCATCGCCGGGACGACAGTGCACGGCGGGAAAGATCTGGGAAAGAATCGGACAGCGTGAAACGGAAAGGCCGGCTGGGGGTAGCCGGCCTTTTTTTTTGTTGCGACAATGGAGGCCTGGTGATGCAGAAGATGTCGGTGAGAGTCGCAATGTGCGCGGTGGCCTGGATTCTGGCCGTCCAGCCGGTGCTGTCGGCCGAACCTACGTCCGGCATCAAGGTGCTCGTCGCGTATTACTCCGTGACCAGGAACACGGAGAAGATGGCGTACGGGGTCACCGAAGGAGTCCGGAGCGTCGACAAGGCCGTGGCGCTCCTGAAGCGCGTGGAAAACGTCACCGCGGACGACTTGCTTTCCTCGGATGCGATTATCATCGGGTCTCCCGTGTACTGGTCGAACATGGCAGGTCCCGTGAAGACCTTCATCGATGACTGGCAACTGAAGTTCGGAGTCTTTCCGGAGTTCAAGATGCAGGACAAGGTCGGCGCGGCCTTCGCCACCGGCGGCCAAATCTCGGGAGGAAAGGAACTCACAATGCTGACCATTCTGACTGCGATGCTGGGTAACAAGATGATCGTTGTCAGCGGGGGCGGGGCCTTCGGTGCCTCGGCGACGACCGAGGGCGGGAGCCCGGGAATCGACGCCGCGGAGCTCGAGGATGCGCGGGCGCTCGGGAGACGCGTGGCCGAGGTGACGATGACGATGCAGCGTGGTCGGCGCGACTGAGCGGGGTCGGGAGAGGGCCGGCCGGGCCGGGACGGTCAGACGGTCTGTTCGAGCTCGGACACCATCTCGCGAATGGTGTCGAAGCCCGACTGCCAGAAAGCATGGGATCGCATGTCGACGCTGACCTCGGACAGGATGGAAGCGGGGCTCTTCGACCCACCGGCCGCCAACATATCCAAATACTTCGGCACGAAGGCCGCTCCGCGTTCCTTGTACATTTGGTAGAGCGCCAGCACGAGGAGATTGCCGAAGCTGTACGCGTAACAATAGAACGGGCTGGAGAAAATGTGCGGAATCGACAGCCATTCCCACTGGAACTCGTTGGGCACCGCGACCGCGGGGCCGAATTGCTCCCGGAGGTTCGCCAAGTAAGCCTGCGACAGGTCACGGACGGTCGCCCCGCGACCGACCATGTCGTGGGCCTGTTGCTCGAACAAGACGAAGTAGGCCTGACGCAGCACGGTCGCGTAGATGTCATCGAGCTGCGCCACGAGCAGCCCTTGCTTGACGGCGTTGTTCCGCTCCTGTGCCATGAGGGTGTCCGAGAGAATGCGCTCCCCGAAGACCGATGCCGTTTCCGCCAGGGGCAATGTGGCGTGAAACGTGAAGGTGGAGTGATGCGCCGCCATCATGCCGTGCACGGCATGACCCAGCTCATGCGCCAGCGTGGCGACGTCTCGGGCTTCACCGGTGTAATTTAAGAAGACATATGGCGTGAATCCGGGCACGACGCTGTAGCAGTAGGCCCCGCTCATTTTTCCCGGCTGCGTCACCGCGTCGATGTGGCGTTCGCTGAACACCTGTCTCGCCAGCTCTGCCAGGCGGGGAGAAAACGATTGGTACGCGGACAGCACCATCCGCACCGCGTCACGGTAGCGGAACTTCTTGCGGTCGGCATGATGCGGAGCGTAGATGTGGTAGCGGGACATGTGCCGGACCTTGCAGATGCGGGCCTTGAGGCGGAAATAGTCCTGAAACACCTCCGTGTTTTTTGAGCAGACTGACAAGAGCGCCTGTATCGCTTCGTCCGGGACATCGTTCGCCAGATTGCGCGTCGCGATCGGGGACCCAAACTTTCGCATCTCCAGATTTTCACTCTTCCAGTCGTTGACCAGGGTCATGTACATCTCGCCCACGAGATCGTGGTGGGCATCGAAGACGCGATGGAGTGCCTTGTAGGCAGCTTCGCGAAGGCGCGGGTCGGAGCTTCTGACGTAGGGCGCCAGTTCCTCGCGCGTGAGCGTTTTCTTCTTGCCCTTCACCTTCAGCTCGAAAGTCAGGCCGTTCGTCAGCACCTCGTACATGGTTCTGACCGCGTGCCGGCCGGTGATGTTCTTCATGTTGACGATTTTTTCTTCTGGTTCCGACAAGGTGTGGGGCTTGAATCGGCGGATGGACTCGAGGTGGTAGCGCTGGTCAGCCGCGGCCGCCAGGAGCCGTTCCGCATTCGCCTCGTCGACCTTTTGCCACCACAGGTCGAAGAACAGCATGCGATTGTGCAGGGCGGTCAGCCGTTCCTCCACCTTGTTTTTGAACGTCCTCGCCTGCGAATTCTTAGTGTCTTCGGAGAAGCAGAGGTAGGCATAGGCCCCCAGCTTGGTCGAGGTGCCGGCGATGTCCTCGCTCAGGCTCAAAATCTCTCGGAACGTTTCGGCGTCCATGCCGGGGGACAACCGGTCGCGCCAGGCTTCGAACCGGGACACCTGACTATCGAGATGCTTCGAGAGGATTTCGAGGTCTTGCTCGGGGTTCTTCAAGAGGTGAGTCAGGTCCCAGCGGTCCGGGACATCCCCCTTTGTCGGAGTCGTTCGGGATGATTTGGCGTTGCTGAGGCGCTTGGCAATGGCTCGCGGCATGGCCGGGGCTCCGGAGGTGGTCGCAGGGTTGACCTCTATGATATCATCTGCCCTGGGGGCCATGCCAGGAACCAAGGTAATTAATTTACGTGTATTTTCAATTACTTGCGATGATTTTTTGAGCCCCGATGCAGCCGTGAAGGGGTGCAGGAACAGGGTCCGGTCAGCCTCTGGTCTGGGCTGAAAAGTGCGAAAATCGCACACCCAATCGAAGGGAGGGGTAGCCGATGACCGAGCAAGAGGTCAACCGCGCGGTGCTGTATGTCACCGCGAGCACGTCCTACGGCCGCGACACCGTCGCCGAGATTCTCGGGATCGGCTTTACCGAATTGACGACCCTGGCCTCTTCCCTGTCCCGCACCTATGACCGCGACACCCTCCTCGAGTACGTCTGCCAGTGGACCATGCGCAAGACGGGTCACCCGGAGCCGCTCGTGCGCGAGGTGCTCGGCTGCGCCGGTCGGTGGCTGGACCAGATGTACGAGCAGATTGCCAGAGAACGCCCTGAGCTGTTGCAGGACTCTTCGGAGTGAGCGATGTTCGTCACCCCCTACCTGTTCGGCGAAAGGAGACCTCTCCATGGCACGTTTCCGGGGGCGAAAGCGACCGGGCCCTTCTCAAGCCGAGGCTCAGCGCCGATCGGTCTGGCGGTCGCTCAGGCGTGAGCGGCTCGAGCGCCGGCGTCAGTGGAATCGCCAGCAGGCGGCCCAGTGGGCTCTATTGCGGAGCCTGTGCCCGACCAAGGCGAGCCGAACCCGGCTCCTGAGCCTGGTCGGCCGTATGACGGGCCCTGATCGGGGGGCTCGGGAGTCGGCTCTGGCCGAGCTGGAGCTCGCCACCTTGCTGATCCGAGCCGGGTTTCAGGTGGAAATTCTCGGCGAGTCCCACGCAAAATCCGCTGACCTGGCCTGCCGCCTGGGCGCCGCCTGCATGTATGTGGAAGTCACGGCGCTGGTGGGGTCGTTCAGGCGGCCCCCGCCTTCGTTCCATGCCCGCCAGCGGAGACGGGAGGCGGAGGAATCAGTGGCGGAGCACGAGATCCTGCTGTCCCGCCTTTCGGCCCGCATCAGCCAAAAGGCCGGTCAACTCGCGCAGTATGCAGCCCCCGTCGTGCTGGCCGCTGCCGTCCCCCATCCCGACCCGGGCGAGCGCGGCTTCCGTCGTGGGCAGGGGTGGAGCATGGATCTCAAGCAGGCAGCAGCCGGCCTGACCCTCCTGCTGGCCCGACTCCCCGGGTTGAGCGCGGTGCTGGTCACGCTCTGGGATATCGAGCCCTTGCCCGCCCGGTCGACGCTCCGACTCGCAAACGTCCATATCGTGGAGCGGTCCAGGCAACAGGCGGCCTACCCCCGTGTGCGGATGTTGATCCTCAACCCTGCGGCACGGCATCCCCTGGCCGATGTCGAGACCGCCGGGCTGAGGCGACTCCTGTGACCACGGATCGTTTCCCGGCGGTAACCCGCTTGTATGACGTCGAAAATAGTCCTCTGGACGGGCGGGACGATGTGGTCAGGCGGCGGGCCTAGGCGAAGCAGTCGGGTGAGGAAGGTTCAGCCGAGACCGTCTTTGAGCGCCGTGAGGTTCTTGGTCACCATGTGGTCTCCGTTGTTCGTCGAGACCTCGATGCCTTGCCCGCAGACGCGGCGGCATTCCTCCGTCCGGCCAAGCTGCTGGAGACACTGGGCCAGGGCGAAATAGGCGGCGGAATAGCTCGGCTTCACCGCAATACACCGCTCGAGCGCCTGCGCACCTTCCTCCCAGCTCGAATCTTCCATATGGGCTTTACCCAGGCCAAACCACGCGACCTCGTCGTTCGGGTCGATCGCCAGGACTTTTTTCAGAGGTTCGATACGTGCGTTCGGCATTGGGGGCAGCTCCCTTTCACAGTTTACGGCTTTTAGCATGCCGGCTCGCGCATTGTCTACCATGTTTCCAACATGTTACGATGCGCCCTCGCCGGAGGTAAACGGGTAATTGGGTAACTGGGTAATTCGGATGGTTGCAGCGGAAGCATAATCCTCTGCCGCAATTACCTAGTTGCCGACTTACCCGATTACGATCTGAGAGACCATGGCTAAAACGGGCTTTGTCTACCATCCCGACTTCCTCAAGCACGACATGGGCTACGGACACCCCGAGTCGCCCAGCCGGCTCCAGGCGATCGTGTCACACCTCGCCTCCAGCGGCGTCATGGAGCGTCTGACCCCCATCGAGCCCGCTCCGGCGGAGGAGCAGTGGATTCTGGAGGTGCACGAGCTCGGCTATGTCCGGATGCTGAAGACCCATGCTCCTCAGAGCGGTCGGGTGTCTCTGGATGCGGACACCTGCCTGTCACCGGGCTCCCTCGCCGCGGCCTACCTGGCGGCGGGGGCGGCGACGGCGGCGGTGCGGGCCATCTTCGAAGGCGTGGTGGGCAACGCCTTTTGCGCGGTCAGGCCGCCGGGGCATCATGCGGAGCGCGATCGGGCCATGGGGTTCTGCTTGTTCAACAACGTGGCCATCGCCGCCCGGTATGCCCAGCGCGAACACGGGATCCAGCGCGTGCTGATCGTCGATTGGGATGTCCACCACGGGAGCGGCACCCAACACACCTTTTACGATGACCCAAGCGTGCTTTTTTTCAGCACGCATCAATCTCCACATTATCCCG
>JBFKNO010000067.1:0-11289 GCA_041629275.1 Nitrospiraceae bacterium | reverse complement strand
TCCGTGAACACGAAAGCCAACTTGTCCGCCGCCTTGCAGCAGGCGTTTGACCTGGTCAAGCTCCAGGTGCTGACCAAGGGACAGAGGACGAAGGACGCCTGAGCGTGGAACGGATCCCGATCTTCAAAGTGGGGGCCCTCTTGCTGGTGACGATCCAGACGGATGTGCGAGACAGGCTGCTCGAGAGCCTCCAAGGAGACGTCGGCGCGAAGATCCGTGACACCGGGGCCCGGGGCGTCCTGATCGATATCTCCGCGCTCGAGGTGATCGATCATTTCATGGCCAGACAGTTGGAACGCATCGCCGCGCTCACCCGGCTGCTCGGAGCGGACACCGTCCTGGTCGGGATGCGGCCCGCGGTCGCCTTGACCCTGATGGAATTGGGCATGACGCTCGAAGGCGTCGCCACGGCTGTCAACGTGGAAGGCGGAATGGACCTGCTCCGCGGGAGGCTGGAGTCGTCGGGTTCTGGAGACGAGGACGATGAAGAAGGTGATGAACAAGAAACGGAGCCGTCGGAAGAGGGCGTCAAGCAACCCGACCGAGCCGGTTTCCCTCAAGACTGAGCAACTCGAGGTTCGCGCGGGACCGGACGTGGACGCGGCCCGTCGCGGGGTCCAGGCGCTCGCCGCGGAGATCGGCATGGAGGACTCCGATCAGGACATGATCGGGACGGCGACGAGCGAATTGGCCCGCAACATGCTCGACTATGGGGGCGGCGGTCGCGTCCAGATCGAGCTCGTACAGCGTGAGCGGGGCCGGGGCGTGCGGGTCACGTTCGAGGATCACGGGCCCGGCATCGCGGACATCGCACAGGCGATGGAGGACGGCTATTCGACCGGGACGGGGATGGGCCTGGGGCTGCCGGGCGCGAAACGCCTGGCTCACGAGTTCGAGATTGCCTCTCGTGTCGGGCGCGGAACCCGGGTGGTCATCACCCGTTGGGTCGCTCCGTGACAACCGACCCTCACCGGGTCTTTGCGGTCGTCCAGACGGGTGACGTGGGCCATGTCCGGCGCGCGGTCGTGGAGTTGGGGCGACGCCTCGGGTTCAGCGAGGATGAATCGGGCCGCGCGGCGATCGTGGCGACCGAGTTGGGCACCAACCTGGTCAAGCATGCCACGGGCGGCGGCGATATCCTGGCTCGTCCGCTGACCGGTGAGACGCCCGTCGGCCTCGAGCTGATCAGCCTGGACCAAGGGCCGGGGATCAAGGATCCCGGACAAGCAATGCAAAACGGCTACACGACCGGCACGAGTCCGGGAACGGGGCTGGGAGCCGTTCGGCGCTTGTCGCAGGTCTTCGACATCCATACCCAGGTTGGGAAAGGCACGGTGGTCCTGTCGCAGATCCGGTCGGGAGGTGCCCGGCCCGGACGCGCTCATGCCTTCCAGGTTGGCGCGGTCATGGTCCCCTACCCGGGGTTGGATGTATGCGGGGACGGCTGGGGCATGACCTGTCTCGAATCGGGGGCCCAGGTGCTGGTCGTGGACGGCGTCGGCCATGGTCCTCCGGCGGCGGATGCGGTTCTCGCCGCGCTGCGGGCCTATGAAACCCATGCCCACTCCCCGCTGCCGGATCTCATGCAGGTCGAGCACGAGGCGCTGCGGGACACCCGCGGCGCGGTCCTCGCGGTCGCACGCATCCAAGGCGAGCCGCGCAAGGTCCACTACGTCGGCTTCGGCGACATCAGCGGGCGCGTCCTGTCCTCGGTCGGCTCTCTCTCCTGTGTCTCGAAAACCGGGATCGTGGGCGAGAAGATTCCCAGCCCGCACGTGTATACCTATGAATGGGATCGGACGAGCCTCCTCATCATGCATTCGGATGGCCTGACCTCGCGGTGGGATGTCTCCGCCTATCCGGGGCTGGATGCGCGGCACCCGACGGTGATTGCCGCCGTGCTCTATCGCGACCACAAACGTGGCAACGACGATGTGACGGTCGTCGCGCTTCGTGAAGCGGCGGGAGGTCATGCATGAATCTCCCGATTCTCCAGGCTGACATCACGTTCGACGAGGATCTCGTGCTCGTGCGCCGGCGCGCCCAGCAGATTGCTGCGCTGGCCGGACTGTCGGACCGGGATCAGGTCCGCTTCGTCACCGCCCTGTCGGAGATCGCGCGCAACGCGCTCCAGCATGCCGGCGGCGGGAAGGTGGAGTTCCGATTCCTCGATCAGGACCACGCGCAAATGGTGCAAGCGATCACCCGGGATCGGGGGCCGGGCATCGCGGGAGGGGACGCCATCCTGAACGGTCCCGCAGACGGACGCACGGGTCTCGCCAGCGCCAGGAAACTGGTGGACCAGTTTCGGCTCGACAGCGAGGTGAATGTCGGCACGACGGTCACCCTCGGCAAGCTCCTCCCGGGAGATGCTCCGCGCGTCACCCCGCAGACGGTCGCGGACTGGGCCGATTCCCTGACACGGGAACGGCCGCAGAGCGCCTTCGAAGAGGTGTACCGCCAAAAGCAGGACCTCATCGATGCGCTCGAGGAGATCCGGCGCAAAGAGGCGGACCTGCAGCGGCAGCTCGCCGAGATCCGCCGCTTGAACGAGGAGCTGGACCAGACCAACACCGCGTTGACGCAGAGCGAGCAAAAGATCCAGACTATTTTGAGCTCGGCCGGCGAAGGCATTCTGGAGCTCTCCCCCCAGGGGGCGATCACCTATGTCAACCCTGGCGCCATGAGCATGACCGGCTACGAGAAACAGGAGCTCCTGGGGCACCCCTTCGCGTCCGTCCTGACGCAGGAGTCAGGCCCGCAATTCGTGGAACAAATGCAGAAGCACGCCGAAGTCGATCGCTGGAGCTGCGAGCTCATGATGCGACGGAAGAACGGGGATCCATTTTGGGTGCGGGTGAGCGCCAACACGATCCGGGACGCGGATTACAAGCCCCTGGGGCTCGTCTTGGTCACCACGGACATCATGCACTTGAAGGAGCTCGACCGCATGAAGACGGAATTCGTGTCCATGGTCTCGCACGAGCTCCGCACCCCCCTGACGTCCATCAAGGGCTATGTGAGCATGCTCCGCGAAGGCGAGCTCGGCAAGATGACGCCGGAGCAGCAGGAGTTTCTCGATATCACGCTGGCGAACGCGGACCGGTTGATGGGGCTGATCAACGACCTGCTGGATATCTCACGAATCGAATCCGGGCGGCTCAGGCTCTCGCTGTCCGAATTCGACTTCGGCGACGTGATCAAGGCCGTCCGCAGCGAGATGCGGGCGATGGGAGAGACGAAACGGATCAACACCGTGGTCGAAGGGAGTGCCGAACCGGTCCGCGTTCGCGCGGACCGCGACCGCGTCGTCCAGATCCTCTCGAACTTGTTGAGCAATGCCTACAAGTATTCGCCGGAGGGGACCACGGTCAGGATCCGGACTCACGTGGATGCACGAGTCGCCAGGATCCAGGTCGTCGACCAGGGCATGGGGCTTTCGGAGCAGGACCAGGCCATGCTGTTCACCAAATTTTTCCGCACGGAGGCTGCCAAGCAGCGTGGGATCAGCGGAACTGGGCTGGGGCTATCGATTTCCCGACAATTGGTTGAAATGCTAGGCGGCGAGATGCACGTCAAGAGCGAGATCGGCCAAGGCAGCACCTTTGCCTTCACGCTCCCTCTGGCCGGGGCCCCGCAGGCGTCCTGAGATAGCCGGTTGCGTCGGGCGATGTGATTCGCAATAATGTGGTCTTTGTCTCGACCGGAGCGTCGCCACACAACGAAAGATAGGAGTGACTAATGGGTGTGATGACCTGTGAAGATCGTGGTGTCATGGTCGTCGCCGTGCAGGGGGATCTCGATGCGACGACCAGTGGTGATCTGTCGCAGTCGATGGATCAACTGCTCAAGGATGGCCGGCGTCGCTTCGTGCTCGATCTCAAGGAGGTCAAGTTCGTCGACAGTGCCGGCCTGTCCACACTTGTCAGGTGCCTCAAACGCGCGCGCGGCGAAGGGGGGGAGCTGCATCTGGCGGGGCTCCAGAGCGCCGTGAAGCGAACCTTCGAGCTGACGAGACTCGATCGATCGTTTGATATCCAGCCGGATGTCGCCAAGGCGGTGCAGGCGCTGGCCAAGGCCTGAGGCCGGGCCGAGAGACCATTGCCGGGAGCGTGCGGATGAAAATTCTCGTGGTCGATGATGAGCCCCATATCACCCACATGCTCCGCGTGTTGTTCCAGAAACGGGGACACCAGGTGGTCGTGGCCGACAACGGCGAGGCCGCGCTCGACCTCGTGCACCGCGAGCAGCCGGATGTCATGTTCCTCGATTTGAACCTGCCCGGCAAGAATGGCTTTCAGGTCTGCGAAGAGCTCCGCCAAGAGCCTCAATTTCAAAACCTGCCGATTTTCATCTTGACGGCTCAGGGCCAGGACCTCGACCGGGAGCGCGGGCTGGCTGTCGGTGCGACGGATTACATCACGAAGCCCTTCTCCCCCAGTCATCTCGCCGGCTTGGTCCAACAGCTCGCCGAAGGATATCCGTCAGGCCAGGCCTAGCTGCGCTCCGATTCCGTCATGACACCGGAACTCTCCAGCCTCGTCCGTGGGCTCCAACCGCTGGCGGACGATCTCGCCTCGGTCACGGGGATCGCCCTGGTGATCACGGCGAAAGACGGGCGCCTCCTGCTGGTCGCGGGCCGGCAGGTGGGTGATGCGCCCGGGGCAGAGGGACCGACGTGGAACGCGCGCACGGGACGCCTCGAGTGGGGCGTGTTGCGCACGACGCCGGACGCGGAGACTCGGGAGGCACCCCTGCGCGCTGATGGGGAACCGATCGGGACGCTCTGGCTCCTGCTATCCCGTCCAACCAGCATTGACCCGAAGGCCGTCGCCGGTCTGCTCGAGCGAGAGCTCGGGGCGATCCATGCTCAGCAGGGCGAGGTCGACAGCATGGCCTCGGAGCTGCTCGAAAGTTACGAAGAGATCAACCGGTTTTATCAGTTGGCCAAGGTGTTCGACGTGGCCACCAACGAAACCGAGCTGAGCGAGATCCTGCTGCGCCAGGCGCTCGAGGCGACCGGCGGGGAAGGAGGCGCGGTCATGCTGCTCGATGGCGACACGGCCTCCGTCGTCACGATCGCCGGAGAGGTCGACTCGTCGCTCGGCGGGCGGCAGGTCCCTCCCTATGCCATCGTGGAGCACGCCCTGCGGCGCGGTGTCGCGAGCAACGTCAGCGGCGTGACGGGCGGGGCAGCGGACCGCCCCGGCCGCGCGACGATCATCGCGCCGCTCCCGATCAAAGCCAAACCCGTGGGCGCGATGATCCTCCAGAGACAAGATCGCGGCTTCTTTGATGCGGGCCAAATGAAGATCGCCCAATCCATGTGCAGCCAGGCCGGGGTGTTCTTGAACAATCTACGCCAGGCAGGCCGACTGATCGAGGCGGCCCGGATCAGCCGGGACATCGAGGTGGCGGAGACCTTTCAGCGACAGCTCCTCCCCACCGACGAGCTCAAGATACCCGATTTTCAGGTGGCGGCGGCCTATCTGGCGACGAACCAGATCGGGGGCGACTATTACGACCTCCTGCACGTCTCTCCGAAGGTCGTCTGCGTGATCGTGGCCGACGTCTCCGGGCACTCCATCGCGTCGGGGCTGCTCATGACCGCGGCGAGGAGCGTCGCGCGCCTGCTCGTCGAGCAAGGACTGACGCCCGACGAGGTCCTGCGCCGCCTGAACGACGTGCTGTACCGGGATCTCGACCGCAGCGGACACTTCATTTCCCTGTTCTGCTTGCTGCTGAACGTGGAGACCTGGGAAGGATCCTATGCGAACGCGGGTCACAATCCTCCCTACTGGCGATCAGTCCGTGGCACGACGGTGACGACGCTGGACGCGACCGGTCCCCTTCTCGGTGTCTTCGACGATGCGGGGTTCGAGCAAGAGCGTTTCACCATGTCACCGGGCGATGCGCTCGTGCTCTATACGGACGGCATTCCGGAGGCCCGTGACGATGAGGGGGCGATGTTCGGGGAGGAGCGCCTTCAGGCGCTCGTCGCGCAGGAAGGGGGCCGGACCGCCCAACAGGTCGTGGATGAGATCATGAAGGCGGTCAGACAGCACCAGCGGCGGCGCCTGACGGACGATGTGACGCTCGTCGTGCTCAAGGCAGGGGCGCCGACCGGCGGTCCCGGGCTCGACAGGGCCGCGTCCTCCGTCGGCTACCGCGTCTCGGGCGCGCTTGAGAATGTGCCCCAGATCCGGCACTGGCTCGAGGAGCGTCTGGCCGACTGGAGCGTGCCCCAACGCGTCATCGACGATCTGGATTTGGCCGTGACCGAGGTGTGCACCAACGTGGCACGGCACGGCTACCAGGGCAAGGCATCGGGCGACATCGAGCTCGAGCTGACACACGAAGGCGGTGCGGTCCGGGTGTGCATCCTCGATACCGCCGCCCCCTACGAGCCGCCGCCGCGACCACGAGAGGCTACGGGCGAGCTTGCGGAGGGGGGCTATGGGCTCGCCCTCATCCACAAGGTCGTGGACCAGGTCCACTACGAGCGCCGCGAGCCGACCGGCAATCGTGTCGTCCTGGTCAAGACCATCTCCCGCTCGTGACCCTCCGTTTCCCTTAACCCCTCGCGCCTAGCCCGGGTTATTCATGACCCTTCGCGATTGCAGCAGAAGGTGTCATGAATAATCCGGGCTATAGGAGCTGTAGGATGCCCTCCAGCGGGATGCGGACCCAGGTGGGCCGATTGTTCAGCTCGTAGCCCAGCTCGTAGGCCGCTTTTTCGAGCAGGAAGATGTCCAGGAGCGTCTGGAGCTCCTGCTTGGACTTGGGCAGGAACAACGCCTTGTCCGTGACCTCGAGATAGGCTCTCAGGTACGTCGCGGCCACCCAGGTGTACCAGTATTTCGCGGCCGGCTCCAGCTGCTCGAAGTCCTCCGGCCGCACCCCCGCGGCCTGCCCCATCAGGCCGGCATAGGCGGCGTAATGAAACGACCGGAGCATGCCGGCGACGTCCCGGATCGGCGATCCCTTCATGCGACGCACGCTCAGCGGGCGGGCCGGCTCCCCCTCGAAATCGATGATGATGAAATCCTTGCCCGTATACAGCACCTGTCCCAGATGGTAGTCGCCATGGCACCGGATCCGCTGGCACGTCAACTTCAGGTCTCGCAGGAGCTGGGTCCGCTTCTTCACCTTCGGCTCCAGCTCCAGGACCTGGCTCGCCTGTGCGTGGATCGAGGGGGGAACGGCCTTGAGGCGTTGCCGAAGGAGGGTGAAGTTGCGGTTGATCAACCCGCTGATGCTCTGGAAGAGGCCGCGCCGATAGAAATCCGTGAAGGGCTCGGGGGCAAAATTGGGATCCTTGGCGTCCTGCGCGAGCGCCACGTGCAGCTCGCCCGTCCGCCGGCCCAAGAGCTCCACCTCGTCCAGGTAGAGGCCGATGAGGTCGTGCGCCAGCGTCGGGGCCTCAGCCGTCGCCCCCTCGAGCAAGGACTTGGGCCGTGGCGGCTCCGCGGCGATGTCCTCCCCGCGTGAGAGGGCATGGGCAAAGAATTGGCCGAGGCTGTCCAGGGTATATCGCCACGCGTCGCCCTCGTTGGGCAAGAAGCTCTGGAGCAAGACGACCGTCGAAGGCTCGCCGCCTGAGGCCTTGTGCTCCAGGGCGCTGGCCACCGGCGCGATGCACGGAAATTCCTTCTCGGTGAGAAACCGCCCGATCTCCAGATCCGGGTTGATGCCTTCCTCGGCGCGTCGGTAGAGCTTCAGGATGAAGAGGTCTCCGTAGACCACCGAGGTATTGCTTTGCTCGGCTTTCATGAGCGAGGGCTCGAGAAACTCCTCCGCTGATTTGAGCAGGTGCTTGAATGCCCGGGTCGGCGTGGCCGTCACCTCGCCGAAGGCGCCGGTGTACCTGCCGCCGCGCGAGACGACGCCCATCAGCGCCTTGAGGAAGGGCTTGATGGACATCGCGTCGTACAGGACGCCCTCTTCGGCCTGTGCGTGGCCCTTCACGGTGACCCGGGCGATCGCGCCGGGCACGTCCTGCATCCCCGCCGCCTGCTCCGCCGGGACGAAGGCGATGGGCAGCCGGTACACCTCGGGCTCGCCGTCCGTGTACTCGACCCGGATCAGCGCGAGCTGCGCCAGGGACGACTCCTTGGGGATCGGAACCACCTCGACGATCTCCACGGATTGAATCGTTCTCGCTTTGCCGCCAAACCACCGCCGCCCCATCAAATACTTCGGCAGCAGGCGCTCGAGGGCGGTCTTGTCCCTGCCCTTGAGCAGGTTGTGCCAGGGTTCCGCGACGGCCAGCGCGGGGAGCGTGACGTCCGCGGGTTTGCCGGCCGCGACCTCCTCCACGGCCTGGGGCTCGAGCGCAAACCAATAAAACGTGTGTGGCCCCAGGGTCACCTGATAGCAACGATCGTCGATCGGGGGAAACTTCATCCGACCGAAGAGATCGAGCGGTACGTGCCCTTTGAACGCCGACAGGTCCAACTCGACCCATTGAGCAAATCGTGACAGATTCGCAATCACGAGGACCTTTTCGTCCTCGTACCGTCTGATGAAGGCGAGCACCTTCCGGTTGGAGGGATGCAGGAACTCGATCGTGCCGCGACCGAAGACCTTGGAGCGTCGACGCAAAGAGAGCATGCGCTTCATCCACCACAGCAACGACTGGGCGTTGCCCTGCTGGAGCTCGACGTTGATCGCCTCGTAGTGATACTCGGGATCGATAATGACCGGGAGATAGAGTTTGTGAGGGTTGGCGGAGGAGAATCCGGCGTTGCGGTCGGGGCTCCATTGCATCGGTGTCCGCACCCCGTTGCGGTCGCCCAGGTAGAAGTTGTCCCCCATGCCGATCTCTTCGCCGTAGTAGAGGACCGGTGTGCCGGGAAGCGAGAACAGGAGGCTGTACATCAGCTCGATCTTCGCGCGATCATTACCCAGGAGCGGCGCCAGCCGCCTGCGGATGCCGAGGTTGATCCGGGCCTGCCGCTCCCGCGCGAACACCCGATACATGTAGTCGCGCTCCTCGTCCGTCACCATTTCCAGGGTGAGCTCGTCATGATTGCGCAGAAACAGCCCCCACTGGCAGTTCTCCGGGATGGACGGAGTCTGTTGCAGGATGTCGATGATCGGAAAGCGGTCCTCCATCTTGATGGCCATGAACATGCGGGGCATCAGCGGGAAGTGGAAATTCATGTGGCACTCGTCGCCGTTGCCGAAGTAGGCCGCCGCGTCCTCCGGCCACTGGTTCGCCTCCGCCAGGAACATGCGATTCGTGAACCGCTTGTCGATCCTCTGCCGGAGCGTCTTGAGAAAGGCGTGCGTCTCCGGAAGGTTCTCGCAATTGGTCCCCTCCCGTTCATAGAGGTAGGGCACCGCATCCAGTCGCAGGCCGTCGACCCCGATCTCGAGCCAGAACTCCAGGACCTTGAGCACGGCCTGCTGCACCTCCGGGTTGTCGTAATTCAGGTCCGGCTGGTGGGAGAAAAAACGGTGCCAGAAGTAGGCCTTGGCGACGGGATCCCACGACCAGTTCGAGAGCTCGGTGTCCTTGAAAATGATCCGCGTGTCGGCGTATTTTTCCAGCGTGTCGCTCCAGACATAAAAATCGCGCCACTTGCTGCCGGCCGGTGAGTGGCGCGCGCGCTGGAACCACTCGTGCTGGTCCGAGGTGTGATTCACGACCAGCTCGGTGATGACGCGAAGCCCTCGGCTGTGGGCTTGCTCCACGAACGTCTGGAAATCGCGTCGGGTGCCGTAGGACGGATTCAGGTCGGTGTAGTCAGCGATATCGTAGCCGTCATCCTTCAACGGCGATCGATTGAAGGGAAGCAGCCAGATCGCCGTCACCCCGAGGTCCTGCAGATAGTCGAGCTTCTGGATCAAGCCACGGAAATCGCCGATTCCGTCCCCGTTGCTGTCGCAGAACGCGCGCACGTGCAGCTCGTAAATGGTCGCGTCTTTGAACCAGAGGGGGTCATCGTCGATCCGGGACAGGGTCTGCTTCTTATTTTTCGGCATGGTTCCTCCACGTACAGGCGAAACTGTGCATGATTGTGCAGCACCAACCCCCGTTCGAATCTTCCCTGGCGAGCAAGCCACCTACTTAAGGCTTCGGACGATCCAGCCCAGCCCAATACCGGTGGCGAGGACCAGGAACAGCAGCAGTGCCCGAGACATCTCGATCGACCAAAACAGCAGTCGCAGTTGGACCACCTCGTAGTTCTGGACGGCGAACAGCACCACCAGGCCAATCAGAACGAGTGCCAGAATCAACTTGAAATGCCACATGACGGATGCTCCCCCCGCCTCTGCTCCCACAGGCCGTACGGGGCAGGTTGCCTTGATAGTAAGGTAATTTGCCCGGCGGTCGCAATCCAGTTTTCAGGAAGGCTGGCCCGGCCTCGTTCCCCGGGGTTGTGTCGGACATGAATTCTCCTGAGCCCCCTGGCACAAGCTGTGCTACATTGGTACAACAGAGGCGAAGGAGGGGGGAGACCGGGGTGGGCCAGAGCCATGGACCGTTCGTATTCGTCGGATGCAGTGAGCTACAGGAGCTCTTGGGGAAGCGCGCCGAGGACGAGCGGCGGCTCGTGGAGCTGATCGAGGAAGTCCCCCTCGACTCGATCTATTATCACACGCACAGCTTTTTCCTCCGCCACCATTACATTCCCGGCGCCTACTCCAACGACTTCGCCCAGTGGGTCGCAACGCAGGTACGGGACCTCGTGCTCGGCGAACGGCTGGCGGTCCTCGACCCCTTCGAGTTCAAGAACCTGGAGGCGCTGCGCGAGGAGCTGATCTCGATCATCGATGATCACCTCTCCCGCACATCGGTCGTGCCCAGGGTCATCTTCGGCAAGCCGTTCTTTTTCAAGCAATCGCGCATTATCGAAGTGCCGACCGGCATCCAGGTGCGGACATTGCAGGAATTCCGTGACGCGCTGGCGGAGGTCGACGTCAGCGCCATCTACTACCATATGTTCGAGGCCCGCATCAGGCTTCCCCGGGAAGACAGCGACTTTTCGTTCTGGATCAAGGCCACCTTGGGCATGCCTGAGCTGTCGGACAAGATTCGGGCGATGAATCCCTATATCGGGAACCTGGAGCGACTGCGCTCCGTCCTGCTGGTGGCCTGCGACGAGTTCCTCGCGAAGGCGCAGACCGCCTGATCGGAGAGCCTGACAATCGGATGACCATGACGGATCCTCGCTGGTACAAGGACGCCATTTTCTATGAAGTGCACGTCAAAGCGTTTCACGACAGCAATGACGACGGGATCGGCGATTTTCGCGGGCTCACCGAGAAGCTGGACTACCT
>JBFKNO010000066.1:0-11319 GCA_041629275.1 Nitrospiraceae bacterium | reverse complement strand
GGGAAGGCGTAGCCGGGAAACGCGATCGGTCCGAATTCGAGGGGCTTGGTCGTATCCTGCGGGACATGCCACACCTGGTAGCTGTAGTACTCCGTGTGGGCTTCCCAGGCGACGACGAGACGGTCTCCCTGCGCGTTCGTCCGAACCCCGTAGCCGAACTTCTCGAACAGGCGGATATTCTCCGGGGGGATCTCCAGACAGTGCAGCAGATGCTCGAACTCCTTGCGGCTCTGGGGGCGCTCCAGCGGGGGATTGGCCATGCGATGGGCGATGTGGTGGACGTGCGCGGGCACGCCGATCCACCCCTCGAGGTAGCGCTTCGACGATTGATGAATCCGTTGCAATATGTCCGGTTTTCCGACGGGCTGGCGTGTCATCACTCGCGACCTCATGACCTTGCTGGGGGTGCCGTGCGCCGACTCGGGGCGGAATTATAACCTGTTTGGCCCGATCTGGCAGTAGGGAATCGCCCGGGAAAGGCCGCCGGGCGGCCCCGCCCCCTGGCTTGTTCGGGCCCCCCATTTGCCCTATGATGGGCAGCCCAAACAAGGTCAGGCGATGAACTCTCAAGGAGGAGGTGCAGTCATGCCAATGTTCGTCAGTCTCGTCAAATTCACTCCGCACGGGCTCACGACCATGAAGGACAAAGGGATCGAGCGGGCCGAGCTGGTGAAGAAGAACGTGCAGGCCCTCGGCGGAAAGCTGCATCAGGCCTATTACTGCCTCGGCGAGTACGACGTCGTGGCGATCTGGGAATTCCCGGACAATCAAACGGCCATGAAGGCGGCCGTGCGCAACGCGTCGATGGGGCACATCCAGATCACGACCATGCCCGCGGTGCCCCGCGACGAATGGAAGAAGATGCTGCAGGACACCTGGGCCGGCAAAGGCAGATAGCGCTCGTCGTCAGGTCCAAGCCCCCCCTTTTTTCCCCGCCGCCGAGGTCGGCGGCGGGGGGCCGCGCTCACGGGACGCGGCTCCCCCCCCTTTTGGGGCTGTCACCATACCGTCGGCTGGCCTGTTTCCCTGGCTCGCGGAACGAAGGCCCTCGCGCTCGGATGAGGGCCCTTGACTCGGCAACATCACTTCCCTACCATACGCCACACCTAAGTAATACCTACAAGTCTCGGCCTGACTCCGTAGCGCCAAGTCGGGGACTGTGGGAGCCGAAGGCTCGGATGCGTTGACTGGAAAGGGTGATCGGATGGGCATGATCCTTTTGGGTCGACCACGGCCGCCTGAGATCTTGTCGAACCTTGGCGGTCTCTTCATGCACAACCCGACAGCCCTTTTTCCGCCCCTCGCCCTGGGCACTGTCGGTGGCAGCAGTCCACCCGTTGATCAGCTCGAAGTCGTCGATGACAAGATCGAGGCTCCCGGCCTCGACCGCCCTTCCGACATGGCGACGATCCCGGGCTACCTCGTCCATGCCGAGCGCATGATCGAACTCACCCCCCGCGCTCCGAAAGCGCGGCGTCAGGACCGCCGCCGGTCCGTTCCCTATCTCCTCAGTATGGTCGGGATGTCAATCAGGAAACCGTGGGTGCGCCTCTGGGGAGGGCTTCGGACCTTGAACGCAGCGCGCCGGGTCCGAGATTAAGCGTGTGAGATGTCCGATGGTAAGAGGTCGGAAGCAGGAGGTGGCATAGATGGACAGATTTGACCGTCTGCAATGTGAGTTCAAGGTGATTGCCGAGTACTTCGTCGGTAGTGCTCCGGTACAGCGGGTGTTCAAGGAAGCCATTACCCTCGACCATTACAAGTCGCTGCTCCGGCAGCTCTATCATCATGTTCGCGAGAATCCGCAGGTCATGGCGATGGCGACCGCCTATTTCAGAGGTCAGCAAAGAGAGATCATCAAGGATTTCTGCAAGCATGCGATTTCAGAGATGGGGCACGACAAGTTGGCCATGCAGGACCTCGTCGCGCTCGGTGAGCCTGTGGAGACGCTGCCCTATGAAAATCCCCTGCCGTCGACCCTGGGGCTGGTGAGCTATGCCTATTACCAGGTGCAGAACCTCAATCCGGTCGGGCTCCTGGGATACATCTTCTTCCTGGAATTTCTCTCGACACAGTACATCGGCGGGTACGTCGGCAAGCTGGAAAAGATCGGCGTGCCCAGGAACGCCATGGGCTTTCTCATGGAGCATTCCAAGGTCGATGTGGGGCACAACAAGCTCATGGAAAAGTACGTTCAGCAACTCGTCGTCTCCGAGGAGCACCACGATTCCGTGGTGTACGCGATGAAGGTGACCGGGAAGTTGTACGCGGACATGATTCAAGGAGCCTTCGATCAGGTCGATAATCCCAAAGATTGGGGGCTGTCCTCTGTGGAAAGGGAATTCGCGTTGAAATACGCGTGAGGTAGCGGGGCGGCCACCCGCACGGAGGAAGGCATCGGGAGACTCGGGGAGGGATCGGAAATGATCGCCATTTTCGCCATACTGGATGAAGTGACGCCGCGAGACGACATGCGACGTGCCGGGGATAGGGTCGCGGTTGAGCCTGTTCAACGTTCCGAGCGATCTGCCCGTCCCTAGTCAAGTGAAAGGCACGCGCGTCGAGAATCCCTCAGCCCTTCCTTGAGCCCGTTCCTTCCCCGCCTCCCGGGGGTTGCCGCGACCGTTCTGTGATCATCCTGCACGCCTGGCGACAGTCCTGTGCACGAGGTGCGCGGGAACGGAGGTTCAGAAACACATGCGCCCGACAACAAAGCTGTTCGAGCTGCTGTCCGAGGTGTCGTCCCGGGGCGTCACGCTCAGGCTGAAGGAGGGCGCGCTTCACTATGACGGCCCCCAGGCAGATCTGACCTTCGAGACGCGGACCAGCTTGGAGCGATCTCGCGAAGAGCTCGCGGCGCTGCTGCGGGAGGGAGGGCGCGCCTCTTTTCCGCTCAGTTACGGGCAACGTGCGCTGTGGTTCCTGCACCAGGTGGCACCGGAAAGCTCCGCCTACCACGTCAAGTTCGCGGGATGCGTGTATTCCGAGGTCGATCGCCGTGCGTTGAGGGGCGCGTTCCAGACGTTGATCGCCCGCCATCCCATGCTCAGAACGACCTTCTCCGCGTGCCATGGGGTGCCGGTGCAGCGGGTGCACGAGCATCAGGACATCTGGTTCGAGGAGATCGACGCCTCGCGGTGGACCTGGGAGGAGCTGACCGTCAGGGTCCACGAGGCATTCAAGCGCCCGTTCGATCTGGAGCGGGGGCCCCTGCTCCGCGTGCAGCTGTTCTCGCGTCTCGCGAGGGAGCACGTCCTGCTGCTGACGATCCACCACTTGGTCGCTGACCGGTGGTCCATGTGGGTCCTCGCCAGAGAGCTGCAGGCCCTCTATGCCGCCGAAACGCTGGGCCTCCCTGTGCCGTCGCTTCCGCCTCTTGCCTTGACCTATGCGAACTACGTGTCATGGCAGGACGAGCTCGTGTCAGGACCGGCCGGCAAAGGTCTCTGGCGCTACTGGAGGGAGCGTCTGGCCGGCGACCTTGCTCCGTTGGGCCTGCCGACGGATCGAGCCCGTCCCGCCGTCCAGACATTCAGAGGCGCCTCGCACGAAATTGACCTGACCTCCGCGCTGACGACTCGACTCAGGAACCTGGCTCGAGCCGAGGGCGTCACCTTGTACATGGTGCTCCTGGCGGCGTTCCAGCTCTTGCTTCACCGTCACAGCGGTCAGGAAGACATCCTCGTGGGATCACCCACCGCCGGCCGGAGCCAATCGCTTCTGGCCGATGTCGTCGGATATTTCGTGAACCCTGTCGTCCTGCGAGCCGACTTGTCCGGCAACCCCACGTTTCGCGCGCTGCTGGCTCAAGTGCGGGAGCGAACGGTCGAGGCCCTGCGGCATCAGGATTTCCCGTTCCCACTGCTCGTCGAGCGCCTGCAACCGAAGCGGGATCCCAGCCGTTCCCCTCTGTTTCAAGCGGTCTTCTCGATGGGGTTTCTCAGCCAGCATGCGGGGGTCCCCGAGCTCGATCTGCCACGCAGCAGCTCCGCTCGCGTCAACTTCGGCGGCCTGGAAATCGGCTCCTTCGATCTGGAGCACCAGGAAGGTCAGTTCGATTTGAATCTGGATATCATGCCAACCCAAGGCACCCTGGCTGCAAAGTTTCGGTACAGCACCGACCTGTTCACGGACGAGACGATCGCACGGATGGCCGGTCACTATCACGAGATTCTGCGGTCGGTCGAGCAAGATCCCGATCAGCGCATCGGTCGCGTGAATCTGCTCACCACGGGGGAGCGTGAGCGACTGCTACGCCGATGGAACGTCGCGGCTCGGGACCGTCCGGGCGGGAGCCCGATCCACACCATGTTCGAG
Source organism: Nitrospiraceae bacterium (assembly GCA_041629275.1). Taxonomy (GTDB): domain Bacteria; phylum Nitrospirota; class Nitrospiria; order Nitrospirales; family Nitrospiraceae; genus JBFGRM01. The sequence goes on along the minus strand of JBFKNO010000066.1, from coordinate 7,002 downwards.
CGGCACGCCGCCGAACGGCCAGCGCAAACCGCGGCGCTGTGCTCCGGCGAAGCCATCACTTACGGGACGTTGAACGCCCGCGCCAATCAACTGGCGCGGTATCTCGTCAAGCGTGGGTTCGGCCATGGAGCCCTGATCGGAGTCTATCTCAGCAGATCCCTCGACATGCTGGTGGCTGTGCTGGGGATCCTGAAGGCAGGCAGCGCGTACGTTCCGATCGATCCGGACTACCCCATGGCGCGGGTCGCCTACATGCTCGGCGACGCCCAAGCCGGAACGGTCCTCTCGGAACAGGCCCTGCTGCGAGCACTCCCCGAGCATGAAGGTAGACAGGTCCTGTGCCTGGACCGTGAGTGGTGTCGCATCGCAGGGGAACATTCGGCGAATCTCGACCTGCCAGTCTCGCCCGATCACCGTGCCTATGTGATCTATACATCAGGCAGCACGGGAACGCCAAAAGGCGTCGAGGTCCTGCATCGGGGGCTCGTGAATGTCCTAGAAGATTTGGCCGAGTGCACGGGGTTTGCGCAGGACGACAAGGTGCTGTCCGTCGCGACCCTGGCCTATGATGCGGCGGCATTCGAGCTGTTCCTGGGATTGATCAAGGGAGGGCACGTCGAGATCGTCCCCAGAGAGGTGGCGGCCGATGGGATCCGGTTACGGGCGGTCCTGGATTCCCGGCCCCCACGCCTGATGCTCGCGACGCCGACCATGTGGCGGATGCTCATCGATGTCGGCTGGACGGGCAACAGGGGCCTGACGATCTGCTCCGGCGGGGAAGCCCTGCCGTATACGTTGAAAGAACGCTTGCTGGCTCGTGGAAGAGAGGTCTGGAATCTCTACGGACCGACCGAATCGACCATCATCGCCACGCGCGGCGCAATGCAGCCGGGCAAGACGGTCACGATCGGCCGCCCCGTGGCCAATACACAGGTGTATATCTTGGACGACGATGGAGCCCCGGTCCCGATCGGCGTCACGGGCAGCCTGTACGTCGGTGGAGAGGGCGTTGCAAAGGGGTATCTCGGCCGTCCGGAGCTCACGCGGCAGCGCTTCATCGCCGACCCCTTCTCACAAGAGCCCGGAGCGCGACTGTACTCGACGGGCGACCTGGCACGCTGGTTACCGAAGGGCGAGATCGAGTTCTTGGGCCGCCGGGATCACCAAGTCAAGGTCCGAGGGCACCGGGTCGAGCTCGGCGAGGTCGAAGCGGTGCTCGGCCAGTACGGCGGCATACGCGCCTGCGTCGTCGTCTGCCGGGAAACCGCCCCGCTCGACAAGCGTCTGGTTGCCTATGTCGTTCCCGAAGGCTGTTCTAACCCGAGCGTTGCCGCGCTGAGGGACTTCCTCAGGGACCGGTTGCCGGAGCCCATGGTCCCGTCGGTCTTCGTCGTCCTCGATGCGCTCCCACTCTCCCCCAACGGCAAAGTCGACCGCCTGGCCCTCCCCGAACCTGCGGACGTGGAGGTGCAGCATGACCGCGGCCACGAGCCACCCCGGAGTCCGACGGAGGAAGTCCTGGCGGGGATCTGGGCCGAGTTGCTCGGGGTGGACAGGGTGGGCATCCGCGACAGCTTTTTCGATGTCGGGGGCCACTCCCTTCTCGTGATTCAGCTCATCTTGCGTGTGAAGGACGTCTTCGGCGTCGAGGTGCCGGTTCGGCGGATCCTGGAGCTCCCGACCATCGCCAGCATGGCCCAGGCGATCGACGCGCTCCGTCGCGGCGAGACGTCCGATGAAACGCTTCCGGGCGTCGGCGTGGATCTGGAAGAGGAGGCGATTCTCGAACCGGACATTCGCCCACCCCGCGGGAGGGGGCCGAATCACCGCGAGCCTCGCGCGATCTTGCTGACCGGCGCGACGGGGTTTCTCGGCGGCTACCTCCTCAAGGCCCTCGCGCAGCAAACCTCGGCTTCCTTGTACTGCCTGGTGCCTGGCCAGAACGAGGAGCAGGCATGGGCAGGCCTTCGAGGCGCCCTGCAGAGCTCCGGTCTGTGGACCGAGATCGATCGAACGAGGGTCCAGGCCGTCGCCGGTGACCTGTCGAAACCCCGTGTGGCCTTGTCCGACGAGACCTTCGAGCGCCTGGCTCGGGAGATCGACGTCATCTACCATGCCGACGCGATGGTCAAGCTTACGCACCCCTACTCGGCCCTCAAGCCGACCAACGTGGACGGGACCCGCTGGATCCTCAGGCTCGCAACCCATAAGCGGGCCATCCCCGTTCATTACGTCTCCACACTGCTGATTTTCGCGTCCGCCTCATATTTCGACGGCGGGATCATTTACGAATCGGACGACCTGAAGGATAGCCATCACCGCTTCATCCCTTACGCCGACAGCCGATGGGTCAGTGAGAAACTGGTGCGGGCGGCTGGGGAGCTGGGGCTTCCCACCACCGTCTATCGGATCGGTCACCTGGTCGGGGACAGCCGGTCGGGAGTATGGCGTCCGGATGACCACCTCGCGAGGATGATCAAGGGCTGTCTCCAGCTCGGCAAATGGCCCGAGATCCAGATCTTGGTGCAGCCCACTCCGGTGGATTTCCTGAGCCATGCCATCGTCAACCTGGCCAGACAGCCCGACTCCGCCGGGAAGGTGTTCCACGTCGCGAACCCCACGATCGTGACGACGAATGCTCTGTACGAATGGGTCCGCTCCCTTGGCTACGAGGTGGAGCTCGTGCCCTTGCCTGAATGGCGGGCGGCGCTGCTTGCGACCCTTGCGCGACCGGGGGAGAATGCCCTCGCGTCGTTGGCTCCCCTGCTGATGGAGAACGTGGCCACAGGCTCCAGCTTGAGCCTTCCCGAGATGTTCGTCCCACCCAGGCGACCGCGCATCGATTGTCGCGAAGCGGAGCGGGCGTTAGGGCGCCTGTCGATTCCCTGGCCGACGATTGACGCGAGCTGGTTGAGACGCTGCATGGGATACTTTGCGCGGTCGGGCTACGTGGACGCCCCTCCAAGGGGTGCGTCGCGGGCCGATGGAGCTCGGACGTGGTGACGCGCGCGGCAAAGTCTGCCGAGGATTCCCCCGTCTCGCCCTCTCACCTGGTCGATGTCGCCCTCTGGCGGGCAGGACATCAGCCCGGGGAGACGGCCTATACCTATCTCACCGACAGCGGCATGGAGGAGCGCTCCCTGAGATACGGGGAGCTGCATCGGCTGGCTTGCGCCATCGCAGGGCGACTTCGAAGTCTCGTGACCCCGGGCGAGCGCGCCCTCCTGCTGTATCCTGCCGGCCTGGACTTCGTCGCGGCATTCTATGGCTGCCTCTACGCCGGCGTCGTCGCGGTACCGCTCGCCCTGCCCCGCCCCAACCGCCCGTGGTCTCATTTCGAGGCCGTGTGGAAGGACGCGAGGCCCGCGGTCGTCTTGACCAGCCGGCAGGTCCTTGCCACCCTCGCACGACCGCGGGGCGAGTCGCCCGTCCGGTCTGCCTGTCCGTGGGTGGACACGAGCGACATATCGGGCGAGACCGTCGACGCCTGGCAGGTTCCGAACATTCGCCCCGACACGCTGGCCCTCCTCCAGTACACATCGGGCTCCACGGCTTCGCCTCGGGGCGTGATGGTGAGCCATGCGAACCTCGCCCACAATGCCGCCCTGATCCACGCGCGCGCGAACCCGACCGATCCCCGCTATGTCATGTGGTTGCCGCATTTTCATGACATGGGTCTCGTGGCGGGCATCGTGGAACCGATGTTCGGCGGCATTCCGGTCACGCTTCTGTCGCCCATGAGCTTTGTGCAACGGCCGTCCAGGTGGCTGCAGGCCATCTCACGGTCACGAGCGACGCTGAGCGGCGGGCCGGATTTTGCCTACGACCTGTGCGTGCGAAAGGTGACGCCCGAGGAGCGAGCCGAACTCGACCTGAGCTGTTGGCAGGTGGCCTTTACCGGCGCGGAGCCGATCCGCTGGCAAACACTCGACCGGTTCGCCCGATACTTCGAGCCGTGCGGGTTCCGACGTGACGCGTTTTTCCCATGCTACGGGCTCGCGGAATCGACGCTCCTGGTGACCGGGGGCCCCCGATCGCGCCCCCCGACGGTGGTCTTCGTGCAGAGGGAAGGCTTGGAGCAGAGCCGTGTCGTAACGGCTCCCCGTCCCGATGGCGCTGCAAGGCCCGTGGTCGGATGCGGCCAGGTTCCTCCCGACGTCGACGTTGTCATCGTCGATCCCCAATCACGCACCCCCTGTCCGCCGGGGCGGGTCGGCGAGATCTGGCTGTCGAGCCCGAGTGTTGCGCAGGGGTACTGGAACCGCCCGGAGGAGTCGAAGGTCACGTTCCTGGCGTACCTGGCGGACAAAACAAGGGGCCCGTTTCTTCGCACGGGGGATTTGGGGTTCCTTGAGGACGGCGAGCTGTTCGTGACGGGGCGTCTCAAGGACCTCCTCATCGTCATGGGTCGGAATTCCTATCCCCAGGACATCGAAGTGACCGTCGAGGGACGCCATCGCGCTCTTCTCCCTGGCTGCGGGGCGGCCTTCGCGATCGAGGCCGAAGGGTCCGAACGGCTCGTCGTCGTCCATGAGGTCGCGCGCGGCTCATTGAGTGATTGCGATGTCGAGGAGGTGTTCCAGGCCGTGCGCCGCGCGGTGGCCGAGGAGCACGACCTCGACGTCTACGCCGTCGCCCTGCTCAAGCCGGCGAGCATTCCCAAGACCTCCAGCGGGAAGATCCAGCGGGCTCTCTGCCGCTCGAAGTACCTCGCGGGCACGCTCGACACCGTCGCGGCGTGGCGCAAGCCCGACGCGCACGACGCGCGGGAAGTGTCGATCGCCGGAGAACTGCCTCCAGGGCAGATCGAGCGCCAGGCGCTGGACCGGGGAAGCCCCCGTCACACGAAGGAGGCCCTCGCGGCGTGGTTGCGGTCTCGAATCGCCGAGCGGGTTCGCGTTGATCCGCGTGACCTCGATGTTCAGAAGCCGTTGGGCCAGTACGGCCTGGGCTCGTTCGAGGCGGTCAGCCTCGCGGGTGACCTGCAGGTCTTTCTGGGGCGGCGCGTCCCACCCACCCTGGCATGGGAATACCCAACGATCGATGCGCTCGCCGGGTACCTGAGCGGCGAGTCCACCTCCCCCGTGCCCGGCCCCGTCGATGCCCCGCTGACGGTCGCTCCCTCGAACCTCATTGCGGTCGTCGGCCTGGGCTGTCGATTCCCGGGCGCTCCCGATCCGGACAGCTTCTGGCGGCTTCTCCAGGGCGGGGCGAGCACGGTCACGGAGGTGCCGCCGGATCGTTGGAGCCTCGACCGGTACTACGATCCAAGCCCACAGGCAGCGGGGAAAATGTACACGCGGCACGGGAGCTTTTTGGAGCGTGTCGATCTCTTCGATGCCCGTTTCTTCGGTATCGCGCCTCGCGAGGCGAACAGCCTGGATCCGCAGCAACGGCTCCTTCTCGAGGTGGTGTGGGAGGCGCTGGAATACGGCGGCGAGTCCCCGCAGCGGTTGCGCGGGAGCCGGACGGGGGTCTTCGTGGGCATCGGCAGCCACGATTACGCGCGACGGCACTTGCTGTCGGGGGTCCCGACGCGCATCGACGCATACTCGGGGACGGGGAGCGCCGCGAGCATCGCCGCGGGGCGGGTGTCGTATGCGTTGGGCCTGCAGGGGCCGAGCCTGGCGATCGACACATCCTGCTCGTCCGCGCTGGTCGCCGTGCACCTGGCCTGCCAGAGCCTCCGGAACGAAGAATGCGACATGGCGCTCGCGGGAGGCGTGAGCCTGATGCTCAGCCCGGAGAACACGATCTATTTGTGCAAGATCGGCGCGCTGTCACCCGCTGGTCTCTGCCGATCGTTTGATGCCGAGGCCGACGGATACGTACGTGGCGAAGGCTGCGGCGTCGTCGTGCTGAAACGCCTCGCGACGGCCCTGGCGGATCGAAACCAGATCCTCGGCGTGATCCGGGGTTCAGCGGTCAACCAGGATGGGCGCAGCCAGGGGTTGACCGCTCCCAACGGCATGGCGCAGCAAGCGGTCATTCGCGATGCGCTCAGGAACGCCCGGATCGAGCCGGCCGACGTGGACTACGTGGAGGCCCATGGTACAGGAACCAAGCTCGGAGATCCCATCGAGGTGCGAGCCCTGGCCGCCGCCCTGGGGAGTGACCGAGGGCCTGAACGTAAGTTGAGGATCGGTTCGGTCAAAGCGAACATCGGGCACCTCGAGGCGGCGGCCGGCGTGGCCGGGCTGATCAAGGTCATCCTGGCGCTGCAACGACAGGAGCTGCCCCTCCAACCACACGTGCAGACCTTGAACCCGGCGGTGTCCTGGACGGAGTTGGGTGTGACGGTTCCGATAACGCCGACCCCCTGGCCGGCTGGCGAGCGACGGCGGATCGCCGGGGTCAGCTCGTTCGGCTTCAGCGGGACCAATGTCCATGTCGTGGTGGAGGAGGCACCGGAGATGGCACCCGAGCGGCCGGCCATGGATCGGCCTGTGCACATGCTGGCGCTCTCGGCCAACGATGAACAGGCGCTCACGGACCTCGCGGCCCGCTACGACGGGTATCTTCGGACGCATCCGGGGGACAGCCTGGCGGACGTCTGCTTCACGGCGAGCGCCGGACGGTCCCAGTTCCCGCATCGCTTGGCTGTCGTGGGAGCGACCGCAAGCGAGATCTGCGCGGGCTTGACGGCTTTCAGGACGGGCGCGGAGATCGGGACCGTCCGTCGTGGGCGGTCGCAGAGTCCGCAGGGTCCCCGCGTCGCGTTCGTCTTTACCGGAGCAGGGGCTCAGCTTCAGGGCGCCGGCGCACAGCTGTACGACACCCAGCCCGTCTTTCGGAAGGCGCTGGATCGATGCGATGCGGTGGTGCGCGCCTCCGTCATGAAGTCCCTCGTGCAGGCGCTCCGTGTCGCGGACGAGGCCGGGGCGCTGGTGGACGAGCCCGCCTGCCGGGACACGGCCTTGTTCTCGCTGGAGTTCGCCTTGACCGAGCTGTGGGCCTCGTGGGGAGTCCGGCCCGACGTGGTGCTGGGGTGCGGGATCGGCG
>JBFKNO010000065.1:0-11322 GCA_041629275.1 Nitrospiraceae bacterium | reverse complement strand
GGTGCCCGGTGTGTAGAGACGGACGACTTCCCGTCGGACGAGGCCCTTCGCGAGCTTCGGGTCCTCGACCTGCTCGCAGAGGGCGACCGTGCGGCCCGCCTGCAGGAGCTTGGCGATGTAACCGGTGGCGGCATGGTAGGGCACGCCGCACAGAGGGACCGGGTCCGAGCGGGACTTGTCGCGGGTGGTGAGCGCAATCGAAAGGACGCGCGACGCCTCCTCCGCGTCCTCGTAGAACATTTCGTAGAAGTCCCCGACGCGGAAGAAAAGGATGGCGTCCCGGTAGGCGCGCTTGATCTCCCGGTACTGCCGCATCAAGGGAGTGAGGTCGGTCTCGATCATCGTGGAATCACGTGTCGAAGTCTTCGCGTAAGGCGCGGCCCGATGAAAATCCGGCGTGTTGTAGCTGCGCCATCTTATGGCGCCTTGCTGTGGGCAGCATCAGATGCTGCAGCTACGATGGTACAGCGTGATGCGCTGCGACGTCGAGCGGAGGAAATGCTCCTGATGACACGATCACGACCGCCGGGTGCCGCGCTTCTTGGCGCCGGATTGTTTGTGACGCGGGGCGGCCTGAGCGTCGAATCGTTTCCTCAGCTTGCGGTACGTGGCGTCGAGATGCTCGGGCATGACCCGCGTCTCGCCGAACAGGGGCATGAAGTTCGTATCGCCGTTCCATCGGGGTACGATATGCAGATGCACGTGCGCCTCGATCCCGGCGCCGGCGACGTGTCCGAGGTTGATCCCGACATTGAATCCTTCAGGTCGCAGCTCTGCCCGGAGGATTCGCAAGGAGAGGTTGGTCACGCGCAGGAGGTCCATCGCCGCGTCATCCGGGAGCTGCTCGAGACTGTCGACATGGGCATAGGGCGCGACGAGCAGGTGGCCGCTGTTGTAGGGAAACAGATTCATGATGGCGAAGGTGTGCCGACCTCGATACAGCAGATAGTTGCCGGGGTCGCGGCGCTCCCGGGGTTTGACGCAGAAGATACATGCGCGCGGCTTGCGCGCGTCTTTGATGTACGCCATGCGCCATGGTGCCCAGAGCACCTTCATCGTTTGTGCCTGACCCTCCGACGTGTGGGCGAGGCCGACGCTGCGGAATAGGCCTCGATGGCCCGGTTCAGCAGGCGGACGGCCTTGGGGCCCGTGGCGATGAAGACGGCGTCCCTCATCGAGGGACTGTGATGCGCGAGGCAGACGTCGAGCCGGTCCTGCGGCAGCTCCGAGGCGGCCTTCTCGGCCCACTCGACGGCCACGACCCGGCGCCCGTCGCAATAGTCCGAGAGCGCCACGTCGCGCAGTTGCCGCGGGTCATCGAGGCGATAGAAGTCGGCATGCACGAGGGGCACACGACCCACGTACGTCTGAATCAGAACGAACGTCGGGCTCGACACTCGCCCGGCCGGGATCCCCAGCCCGGTGGCGATGCCTCGCACGAGCGTCGTCTTGCCGGTTCCCAGGTCGCCGTACAAGGCCACGACGTCGCCAGCGTGAAGCGCGTGTCCGAGGGCCGTCCCGATTCGCTGGGCGTGACCCGCGGACCGAAACCTGATCTCCCAACGCGAGACCTCACTCCGCTTGCGCGAGGGCATGGGGAATCTGGTCGAGAAGGTCGCCTGCGATCATGCCGGCGGGGCCCATCGCGGCGGCGGCGAGGTCTCCGGCCAGACCGTGAAAGTACGTCGCGGCGCAGGCCGCTTCCCAGGCGGCGATGCCCTGAGCCAAGACCCCCACCACCATCCCGGTCAGCACGTCCCCGCAGCCCGCCGTCGCCATGCCGGGATTGCCGGTCGGGCACACGGCCACGCGGCCATCGGGGTGGGCGACGACCGTGCGCGCCCCCTTCAAGACCACCACCACATGGTGGTCGCCGGCGAAACGGGCGGCATGGCCGATTCGATCCTGATTGACGGTGCCGGACGTCGCCCCCTCCACCAAACGGGCCATCTCTCCGGGGTGCGGCGTGAGGATGAGCGGGGCTTTCGCCTGATTCAACACGGCAACCTGGGCCGCAAGCGCATTCAGGGCATCCGCATCCACCACAGAGGGCTTCGCGAGTCGCGGAATCAGCTCGCGCACGAGGCGGACGGTCTCACCCTGCGTGCTCAGGCCCGGTCCGATGGCCGCGGCGCTCCGAGCGTTGACGAACGCCAGGAGCTCGTCCAGCCCAGCATGCGCCAACGTGTGCTCCGCCGTCTCCGGCATGGGCACCGTCATGGCTTCCAGCAGCTTGCTTTCGAGAACCTGGTTCACGCCGGCCGGCGTGGCCACGGTGACGAGGCCGGCGCCGGTCCTGAGCGCGGCCTTGGCCGCGAGCGCCGCCGCGCCGGTCTTGCCGACCGAGCCCGCGATGATGCCCGCATGTCCGAAGGTGCCCTTGTGGCTGGACGGCAGCCGTTCCGGCAGGCTTCGGCCGGCGTCGCGCAAGCTCATCAAGGAGAGGCGGCCCGGGAGACTTTGGACGAACCGATCCGGAATGCCGATGTCGACGATCTCGATCGCGCCCGCAAGGTCGATGCCGCGCCCCACATAGAGGCCGATCTTGGGGAGCCCGAACGTGACCGTCAGGGCGGCGCGGACCGCGTCGCCGAGCACGTCTCCCGTATCGCCGTGCAGTCCTGAAGGAAGGTCGGCTGCGACCACCGGTCGTCCGGATCGATTGATGCCCTGGATGGCCCCGCGGTAGGGGTCCTTCACCGGCGAGGACAGCCCGGTGCCCAAGAGCGCGTCGACGACGAGGTCGCTCTCGTCGAGCAGGCGCTCGAGGGTCTCCCCATCGGGGAGCACCAGCAGGGCCGTCTTGCCGGCCGCCTTGAGGAATCGCCCGTGGTTGGTCTTGGCGTCCCCGCGCAGGTCCGCCGCCCGGGCCATCAGCGCCACCCGGGCACGAGCGCCTGTGCGGGTGAGGAGCCGACCGACCACGAACCCGTCGCCGCCGTTGTTCCCCTTGCCGCACAGGATCGTCACCGTCTTGCCCTTCAGCGGGCCAAAGCGCCGCGCCATCGCGCGGACGACGCCGCTTCCGGCGCGTTCCATCAAGGTGAGCCCCGGCACGCCCTCCTCCTCGATGGTGCGGCGGTCGAGCTCCTGCATGTGGGCTGTGGTGACGAGGCGCATGGCGACACGAGATCGGTGGTGAACGATGATGACGTGGACCAACGACGAGCAGGGAGGACGCGCGGTACCGTACTCTAGCCCGGATTATTCACGAAGGGTGAATGATCCGCCCTACGGGCTCCGACTCGGCCCTGCAGAAGCAGGGCCTCGCCCGGGGCTAGTTGACCAATTCTTTCATTTCCCGGACCGCCCGCTCGAGCCCGACCAGGACCGCCCTGGCGACGATACTGTGCCCGATGTTGAACTCGACGATCTCGGGAATCTGCGCGAGCCGCCGCACGTTCCGGTAGGTCAGCCCATGGCCCGCGTTCACGCCCAGTCCCAGCTTGTAGGCCAGCTTGGCCGCTTGCGTGATGTTCTCCAGCTCCGCTTGCTCTTCCTTCAAGCGGCGCGCATTGGCGTAGCGGCCGGTGTGGATTTCAACATAGTCGGCGCCGATCTTGTGCGCGGCTTTGACTTGATTCAGGTTCGGGTCGATGAACAGGCTGACCGGGATGTTCCCGTCGTGAAGCAGGTGGAGCAATTTTTCGATCCGGTCCCGATGGGCGGCGACCTCCAATCCCCCCTCGGTCGTGAGCTCCTGGCGGCGCTCCGGAACGAGGGTCACGAGATGGGGCTTCACGGTGAGGGCGATCTTCACCATGGACTCCTCCGCGGCGATCTCGAGATCGAGCTTGGTCTGGATGACCTCCCGCAGAAGCGTCAGGTCGCGGTCCTGGATATGGCGCCGGTCCTCCCGGAGGTGCACCACCAGCCCGTCGGCGCCGGCGAGCTCGGCGAGCACGGCGGCGCCGATGGGGTCTGGTTCCGTACCACCCCTGGCCTGCCGGAGGGTCGCGACATGGTCCACATTGACGCCTAATCGAGCCACGCGGCCTCCTCAGCGCCGCAGCCAGACCCTTCCCTTCGGGCCGATTCTGCGAGCGTTTGCAAAAGGTTAGGCCATTATTGCAGAATCGGGTGGGGCGAGCAAGGGCTCGAGCGGTCCCACGCGGGACCGCTCGGTGGATCCGACCCGACCCGGGCCCCGGTTGGGCCCCCAACCCCTGATTAAAATTGACTGAATTCCACGAAGGCTTTAGAATGAGGCGCCCGCGTGGGCTCTGAGGTCCGGCCTGGTATCCAGGTTTCAGATTCCAGGCGCGAGGTGTAACATCTTGATTTCTCGCTTCAAAAACTTCTGCCTTGGAGCTTGGAGCCTGAAACGTGAGACGAGGGACGTTCTGCTCATGACTGAGAAGGAGGTTCTGCCGGCGTCGACCGAACCCTGCGCACCGTGAAGCCCGCGGCCTCTGCCGCGCGCCATCCGTAGCCGGGCCATCCCCGACAATCGCAAGCGTGTCGTCACCCGCCATGAGTGCAGCAACCGCGCGCATCCGGTACCGTACAGCCAGCCCGTGCCGTCCGACAGGGGACAGACGGAGCCCGTCATTGAGGGCAATCGATCGTTGATCGTGAACGAAACGAGGAGTGGGTGGAGCCTTTCTATCGCATAAAACGCCTTCCGCCGTACGTATTCGCCCAGGTCCAGGCCCTGAAGATCGAGGCGCGAAAGCGGGGCGAGGACATCATCGACTTCGGCATGGGCAATCCGGACCAGCCGACGCCGCCCCACATCGTCAACAAGCTGGTGGAGGCCGCACGCAACGGCAAGAACCACCGGTATTCGGCGTCCCGTGGCATCACGCGTCTCCGCCATGCCATCTGTGACTGGTACAAACGCCAGTACGACGTCGAGTTGGATCCCGAAACCGAGGCCATCGTCACGATCGGCTCGAAGGACGGCATCGCGCATCTGATGCTCGCCCTGGTTGGGCCCGGGGATGTGGTGCTCACGCCGACCCCCAGTTACCCGATTCACGCATACAGCGTCATCATTGCTGGCGGCGAGGTGCGGGGCATCCAGATGCGTCCCGACGCGGACTTCTTCGAGGAGCTGACCCAGGTCTTCCGGCAGACGCTCCCGCGGCCGCGCATCATCATCATCAATTTCCCGCACAATCCCACGACGGCGGTCGTCGATCTGGAGTTCTTCAAGAAGATCGTGGCCTTCGCGAAGGAACACGACGTGATCGTGCTGCACGACTTTGCCTACGCCGACCTGGTGTTCGACGGATACCGCGCGCCGAGCCTGTTGCAGATCCCGGGCGCCAAGGATGTGGGCGTCGAGTTCTACACGCTCTCGAAAGCCTACAATATGCCGGGATGGCGCATCGGGTTCTGTGTGGGCAACCGCCAGCTCGTGGAAGCCCTGGCCAAGATCAAGAGCTACCTCGACTACGGCATCTTCCAACCCCTGCAGATTGCGGGCATCATCGCGCTGAACGGGCCGCAGGACTGCGTCCGCGAGACGGTCACGCGGTACCAGCAACGGCGCAACGAGCTTGTCAACGGCCTCACTCGCATTGGCTGGGCGGTCGACCGGCCGCGGGCGACGATGTTCGTCTGGGCGCGCCTTCCGCCGCCCTTCCGGGGCATGGGCTCGCTGGAATTCTCCAAGCTCCTGCTCCGCGAAGCCAAGGTGGCGGTGTCGCCCGGCATCGGGTTCGGGGAGGGCGGCGACGAGTACGTCCGCTTCGCGCTGGTCGAGAACGAGCACCGGATTCGACAAGCCGTGCGCGGGATCAAGCGCGCGTTGAAACTGGAGGCTCGCGAGCCATGAAGGACCGGGTTCGGGTCGGCATCATCGGCTTCGGGACGGTCGGCTCCGGCGTGGCCAAGATCCTGTTGCGGAACAGCGCGCTGATCCAGCGTCGGCTCGGCGTCCCCCTCGAGTTGGCCCGCGTGGCGGACCTCGACGTCACCACGGATCGCGGCGTCACGCTGCCGCCCGGCGTGCTCACCACGGATTCGAAGGCGTTGCTCGACGATCCGACCATCGACATCGTGATCGAGCTCATCGGCGGCTACGAGGCGGCCAAGCAGGTGATCCTGCAGGCCCTGTCCAAAGGCAAGCACGTCGTCACGGCGAACAAGGCGCTGCTCGCCGTCCACGGCGAAGAGCTCTTCGAGGCGGCGGTGCGACACCACGCGGACCTGGCCTTCGAGGCCAGCGTGGGAGGCGGAATTCCCATCATCCGCGCATTGGCGGAAGGCTTGGCCGCGAACACGATCCACTCGATCTACGGCATCATCAACGGGACATCGAATTACATCCTGACCCGCATGACCGCCGAGGGCCACAGTTTCGAGCAGGCGCTGGCGGCGGCGCAGGCGGCGGGGTATGCGGAGGCCGACCCCACGCTCGACGTCGACGGCCTCGATTCCGCGCACAAGCTGGCCATCATGGTCAACCTCGCGTACGGCACGCCGGTCGACGTGAAGGAGATCCACACGGAGGGCATCCGGCGCCTGACCCCGCTGGACATCGCCTACGCGACGGAGCTCGGCTACACCGTGAAGCTGCTCGGCATCGCGAAGCTGCTGGACGGCGAGATCGAAGCCCGGGTCCACCCGACCATGATCCCGTCCTCGTTCCCGATTGCGCAGGTGGACGGCGTCTTCAACGCCATCGAGCTCGTCGGCGACGCCGTCGGCGAGGTCGTCCTGCACGGTCAAGGTGCGGGGTCGATGCCGACGGGCAGCGCGGTCGTCAGCGACGTGATCGATCTGGCTCGGAACATCCTGTGCGGGGCGACCGGTCGGGTGCCCCCCGCCTCGTTCAGGCAGGACCAGCGCCGTCCGATCCGGATCAAGCGGATCGAGGAGGTCAGCTCGCTCTACTATGCGCGCTTCATGGTCCTGGATCGGCCCGGGGTGTTGTCACAGATCGCGGGCGTGCTCGGTCATCATGGGATCAGCATTTCCTCCGTGCTCCAGAAGGCGCGCAAGGATGGGCGCACGGTGCCGGTCGTCATCATGACCCATCACGCGGTCGAGCGCGATGTCCAGGCGGCTCTCCGGGAGATCGACCGCATGCCGTTCATCTCGGAGCCCACCACCCTGATTCGGGTCGAGGGGCCGGACGTGGAGGAAGACTGAGCGGCGTGCGCGCGCATCGCCGCCGAGTCGAAAGGGCAGTGTCATGAGACCGTGGCGCGGCGTCATCGACGCCTACAAGAAGTTTCTCCCGGTCACGGACCAGACGCCCATCGTGACGTTGGGCGAAGGCCACACGCCGCTGATCGCGGCGAAGCGGCTCGTCCGGAAGATCGACGCGCGCATCGACCTCTACCTCAAGTTCGAGGGCGCCAATCCGACCGGCTCCTTCAAGGATCGCGGGATGACCCTGGCGATCTCCAAGGCGGTGGAGGCACGAGCCCGGGCCGTCATCTGCGCGTCGACGGGCAACACCTCGGCGTCGGCCGCCGCCTACGGCGCCAGGGCCGGGCTCTCGGTCTACGTCCTGATCCCCGTGGGCAAGATCGCGCTGGGCAAGCTGTCCCAGGCCATGATTCATCAGGCGACCGTGATCCAGATCGAAGGGAACTTCGATCAGGCCCTGGCGATCGTCAAAGACATCGCGTCCTCGTCGAACATCGAGATCGTGAACAGCATCAACCCGTACCGGATCGAAGGGCAGAAGACCGCCGCCATGGAGGTGTGCGACCAGCTCGGGTTTGCGCCGACGCACCATGTGCTGCCCGTGGGCAACGCGGGCAACATCACCGCATACTGGAAGGGGTATCAGGAATACCGCGCGGCGGGACAGATCTCGAGCCTGCCGAGAATGGTCGGCTTCCAGGCGGCGGGCGCCGCGCCGATCGTGCTCGGGCGTGTGGTGGAGGATCCGCAGACGCTGGCCACGGCGATTCGAATCGGCAACCCCGCCAGCTGGGAGCACGCGACACGGGCGGTACAGGAATCGAGCGGCAGCATCGGCATGGTTACGGACGACGAGATCGTGCAGGCCTACCATTTGGTCGCCGGCGAGGAAGGGGTGTACTGCGAGCCGGCCTCGGCGGCCGCGGTCGCCGGCTTGTTGAAGATGAGCCGGGAAGGAGCCCTCCGGGACGGCGATCAGGTCGTGTGCACCTTGACCGGGCACGGGCTGAAGGATCCGGACACGGCCATCGGCGTCGCGCGGCGGCCAGCCACCGTCCGGGCCTGCCGGGAAGAAGTCGCGCGGCTGTTGAACGTCTAATGGACGGAAGAGGGGAGCTGCAATGAAGTTCGTCATCCTTCATGGTGAAGGACTCGCGGATCGGGCCTACCCCGAGCTGGGCGGCAAGACGCCGCTGCAGGCCGCCGCCACGCCGAACATGGACGCCCTGGTGCGGGCGGGGGAGGTCGGCATCATGGCCGTGCCCTCGGACGGTCCCGTGGAGGGACAGGAAGCGATGACCTTGGGGGTTCTCGGGTATGACCCGCGCAAGTATCCGGTCGGTCCGGCGCCCTTTGAAGCCGCCGGGCTGGGCGTCGCGCTGGGAGAACAGGACGTCGCGTTTCGCTGCAGCATGGTGACCTTGAGGGCGCCCGCCACGCCGGGTGCCCAGCCAAGCGGGTCGCCCTATCCGGAGATGAAAAAGCTCCACCCGCAGGCGGTCATGGATGAGGACAGCGCGGGCGCGATCACCACGGAGGAGGCCCGTGACCTAATCGATGCGGTCAACGAGCAGATCGGCTCCGAATCCGTCCAGTTTTACCCCGGCGAAGGGCATCGTCACTTCATGATCTGGGTGGGCGGCAAAGCCAAGGTCCAATGCACGGACCCGCACGAGGTCCTGGGGCAGCCCATTGGCAACTACCTCCCGACGGGAGACGGCGGGGACATCCTTCGCAAGATGATGGAGGCAGCCCTCATCATCGTCGGGACGCATCCCGTCAACGATCAACGGGTCGACGCGGGGCTCAAGCCGGCCAACTGCCTCTGGTTGTGGGGCCAGGGACGGGCCCCGAAGCTGCCGACCGTCGCGGATCGATTCGGGATCGCCGGCACGGTCCTGGCCACCAGCGATCTGGTGCGGGGCGTCTGTGTCAGCGCGGGGCTCGAGACCGTGGGCCCGGAAGAGTTTTCGAGCGACGGCGAGCCGGATTTCACCAGTCAGGCGCAGCGGGCGCTGAAGGAATTGGAGAAGAAGGACTTTCTGTACGTGCACGCCGCGGTGTCGCATGCCGAAGGACGGCCGAAGGCCGCGTCCGACGAGGCGGCGGCCTTTGATCAGAACATGGTCGGCGTGCTGATCGATGGCCTCAAGAAGTTTGGCGAGTATAGGCTGCTCCTCGTCGGCGAGCAGTGGATGCCGACGGGCAAGCCGGCACGACCCGTGACGCCGGCCCTCTACGCCTTCGTGCAGAGCGCCACGCGCGGACAGGGTCAGGCCCGCGGGTTCAACGAGCCGGACGCGGAGGCCGCGCAGAGCGGAGCCCGGGATGCCACGAAAATGGTCGCCCGCCTCCTGGGAAAGAAGGTAACTGGGTAAATCAGTAATTGGTAATTCGGCGGATCAAAGAAAGCCGAGTATTTCAATTACCCAATTACCGATTTACCCAATTACGGGGTTCCGGAAGATGGCGTTGTTAGTTCACAAGTACGGCGGAACATCGGTCGGGACGATCGAGCGCATCCACGCCGTCGCCGACCGGGTCGAGAAGGCGCGACGGGAAGGTCACCGCCTCGTGGTGGTGCTCTCGGCCATGAGCGGGGAGACCGACCGTCTGCTGCGTCTCGCCCATGAGGTCACGCCCTGCCCGGACGAGCGCGAGCTGGACATGCTGTTGTCCACCGGTGAGCGCGTGACGATCGCCCTGCTGGCGATGTCGCTGCGCGGACGGGGGCTCGATGCGCGCTCGTTCACTGGCCGGCAGGTCGGCATCGTCACCGACAGCGCCCACACGCGGGCCAAGATCGCCAGGGTGAGCGCGGAGCGCATGCACCAGGCGTTGGGCGAGGGCATCATCCCGATCGTCGCCGGATTCCAGGGCATCAACGAGCAATCGGACGTTACGACCCTGGGGCGCGGCGGGTCCGATCTGACGGCGGTGGCGCTGGCTGCGGCGCTCAAGGCGGACCGGTGCACGATCTTCACGGATGTCGAAGGGGTCTACACGGCCGACCCCAACATCGTGCCGCTGGCGCGGCGCTTGGCGAAAGTGTCCTACGAGGAGATGTTGGAGCTTGCGAGCCTCGGCGCCAAGGTGCTCCAGACACGGTCGGTTCAATTCGCCGCCCAGTACGGCGTCCCGGTCGAGGTCCGATCCAGCTTCAAGGAGGGCCCGGGCACGCTGGTGACGAAAGAGGATACTGAGATGGAAAAGGTCGCCGTTGCAGGAGTCACAGGGGATCGCAATCAAGCCAAAATCACGGTGATCGGCGTGCCGGACCGGCCGGGCATCGCCGCGCGCATCTTCGGTCCCGTCGCCGAGGCCAACATCAACGTGGACATGATCATTCAGAATGTCGGCCAAGGCTCGCTGACGGATCTGTCCTTTACCGTGCCGAAGGCCGATCTCCAGAAAGCCATGACCATCACGGACCGCGTGGCGAAGGAGATCGAG
Source organism: Nitrospiraceae bacterium (assembly GCA_041629275.1). Lineage (GTDB taxonomy): Bacteria > Nitrospirota > Nitrospiria > Nitrospirales > Nitrospiraceae > JBFGRM01. Next base: position 765 of record JBFKNO010000065.1, on the reverse strand, counting down.
GCCAAGTCGGTCGAGGTCACGGAGTCGATCGCCAAGGTCTCGTTGATCGGGGTGGGCATGCGGTCCCACTCGGGTGTGGCGTCCCGCCTGTTCGAGCGACTGTCCAGCGAGGGCATCAACATCATGATGATCAGCACCTCGGAGATCAAGATCTCCTGCGTCATCGAGGAGAAATACCTGGAGCTGGCCATGCGAACGCTGCATTCGGCGTTCGGTCTAGACCAGGTGACGGCAACGTAAAAAGAGTGCCTCCCCTTTGCGGAGCCCGCCGAAGCGCTTTGGCGAAGGCGGGTAAGGGGAGGTGAGGTGGGGTAGAGCGGAAAGCGCACATGGCGGGACGCCGCCGCGAAACGCATCCTGCGTGCTCTACCTCCCCAACCCCTCCTTCCAAAGGAGGGGCATGAAGGACCTGTTCACCAAGAAACCACTTTATCCAATAGTCAGACGGGACGACATGGCTCGCAAAACACAACGACAGGCGAAAAAGACCCGGCGACCCGGGCATCGGTCGACCCCCTTGCCCCCGCAATTGCTCGGGACCTCGCTGGAGATCTACGACACGACCCTGCGCGACGGCGCCCAATCGGAGGACGTGAGCTTCTCGGCCGACGACAAGGTCCTGGTCGCCCAAAAGCTCGATGAGTTGGGCGTGCAGTACATCGAGGGCGGATGGCCGGGCGCCAATCCGAAGGACATCGAATTCTTCCGCATGATCAAGACCATCCCGCTGAAGCATGCCACCGTCATCGCGTTCGGCAGCACGCG
>JBFKNO010000064.1:0-11371 GCA_041629275.1 Nitrospiraceae bacterium | reverse complement strand
GTGCGGGTGCGGTACCTGCATTCCGACATCAAAACGCTCGAGCGGGCCGAGATCGTGCGGGATTTACGCCGTGGGGTGTTCGACGTTCTGGTGGGGATCAACCTGCTGCGGGAGGGATTGGACATTCCGGAAGTCAGCTTGGTCGCCATCCTTGATGCGGACAAGGAAGGGTACCTCCGCTCGCATCGCTCGCTCATCCAAACGGCGGGGCGGGCCGCCCGGAACACCGACGGCCGCGTCATTCTGTACGGCGATCGGATCACCGACTCCATGCGGCTCGCGCTCGAGGAGACCGCCCGGCGGCGTCGCATCCAGGCCGAATACAACGACGCGCATGGGATCACCCCGGAGAGCATCAAGAAGGGCATTCCGGAATTGGAATACAGGATGGCCCAGGCGGACTACGTGTCCTTGGACCTGGCCGCGGAGTCGGTGGCCGTGTACGAGCACACGGGCGAGACGGGAGCGCTCATCGAACGGTTGGAGGCCGAGATGAAGGCCGCGGCGAAGCAACTGGAGTTCGAGCGCGCGGCAACCCTCCGCGATCGAATCCGGGCGCTCAAGATGAAAGAGCTGGAGGTGGGCGGGTGAAGGCAACGGGCTCCGATCCGAAAATCGTTTTTCGCTCGAGGACGGCGCCCGCGGGTCCTGTCGCGGCGCCAGCCCAGCCGTGCTCGCTCCACCCGCCTTCGCTGCAAGCCCGGCGGGCAAGTCCGCTCCGTGTCCGACGGCGTTACGGCGAAGGCGGGGCCCTTCCGCTGCGCGCGGCCGGGCGCCCGTTCGCCGCGCCACCCGCGGGCGCAGGGCATTCCGGCCGAGAAATCTACCTCGTATTAGGCTCAGGGCTAGGAGCCGCCCTTCCACAGCAGGAACCCGGTCGGTCGATGACGAAGGGTCGGCGGTGCGGACGGTGCGAGGGGCACGCCTGCGCGTGAATCGCGGAGGTTCGGGCCCCGCACTTCCCGAGCAGACGGGGTCCGCCGAAGCCGGATGGCGAAGGCGGACGGCGAGGACTGTTTGAAGCTGCGTGCCTCTCCGAGTGGCACGCAGCAAGATCCGCAGCCGACCGGATGCGAGGGTTAGTGCGGTCGAACCGGAGCGCTGAGCAGCGCAGGCGTGCCCCTGGGAGCGTCTGTCCCGATGCCAAAGACGGTAGGGGAGGGGTCTCAGAACTGCTTGTAGAGGTAGAGGCCGAGGAGGATGCCGAGAAACGTGAGCAAGTTCATGTTGATGGCGAACCCCAGGGTGAGCTTGAGAATGACGAGGTCGACGGTCAACGGGCCGAACCCGGGGTGGATGGCGGTGGAGAAGATGTTCTGAATCGTGCCCTGGGGCGCGATGACCTGGAGCGTCTTTCCGAGAGTCCATCCCAGAAGACCACCCAGAAGGACGAAGAGCAGCAGTATCCAGGGAGATTTTCGCATCGTCGGTTCCGACAGACTTGCCAGCTTTGAGAGAATCCCTGAGGAGCTGAATGGAGCTCTGAGGCGTTGGGGAGCACGATAGCGGAGGGGCCTGCGTAAGTCAAGGAAACACGCCTTGTTTGCCTTGACATCCTCTTCCCCCCGTGTTTACACTTCCAGATTGTCTTTTTCTTTAGTTTTCCCTCACATCGGAGCTGGAAGGGATGTTCGACAGCCTGAGCGAAAAGCTCGATGGGGTACTGAAACGCCTGCGCGGTCAGGGCGTTCTCACCGAGCAGAATGTGGCGGAGGCCCTCAAAGAGGTCCGCATGGCGCTCCTGGAGGCCGATGTCAATTTCAAGATCGTCAAGGACTTCATCGAGCGCGTCCGCGACAAGGCGGTCGGCCAGGAAGTCTTGCAGAGCCTCACGCCCGGGCATCAGGTCGTCAAGGTCGTCTGGGACGAGCTCCGGCAGCTCATGGGCGAGAGCCATGCGGGGCTGAGCCTGGCCTCGTCGCCCCCGACCATCGTGATGATGGTCGGGCTGCAAGGCTCCGGCAAAACGACGACCTGCGGCAAGTTGGCGCGCTTCCTCAAGCAGGACGGGCGGCGCGTGCTGCTCGTGGCCGCCGACCCCAGACGCCCCGCGGCGGGAGATCAGCTCACCCGACTCGGCCAGGAGCTGGACGTGCCCGTGCACCGGATGGATCAGACCGCTGCGTCACGGGCGGACGTGGTGCGGATCTGCCGGGATGGCGTCTCGCGTGCGGACGAGCAGGGCTACGATGTCGTCATTCTTGACACGGGCGGCCGTGTCCACGTCGACCCGGACTTGATGGGCGAGCTGCGCGAGATCAGACAGGCCGTGAACCCGCACGAGGTGCTGCTGGTCGCGGATGCGATGACGGGGCAGGATGCGGTGGCCATGGCGGAGCGTTTCAACGAGACGGTGGAGCTGACGGGCGTCGTTCTGACGAAGGTCGAGGGTGATGCGCGTGGGGGCGCCGTCCTCTCCGTACGTGCGGTCACGGGGAAACCGATCAAGTTCCTGGGCGTGGGGGAAAAGCTCGACGCGCTGGAATCGTTCCATCCCGACCGCATGGCGTCCCGCATTTTGGGGATGGGTGATGTGCTGTCCCTGATCGAGAAAGCCCAAGTCTCGTATTCACAAGAGCAGGCCGAGACGATCCAGAAGAAACTGACGTCGAACACCCTCACCTTGGAGGACTTTCGCGAACAGCTCAGTCAGGTCAATCGGATGGGCTCGATGGAGCAACTGCTCGGCATGCTGCCGGGTGGGCAAAAGCTGAGGGAGCTGGCGGCGGGGGGCGCGCCCGAGCGCGACATGAAACGGGTCGTGGCCATCATTGATTCGATGACCCCGCGCGAACGGCGGGATCACACCATTATTAATGGGAGTCGAAAGAAGCGAATCGCCAAAGGCAGCGGGACGAGCGTACCCGAGGTGAATCGCCTGATCAAGCAGTTTCTGGGCGCGAAAAAGATGATGAAGACCCTGGCGAGCGGGAGCGGTCGCCGGCAACTCGCGCAAATGATGCGCTCGTTGTGAACAGAAGACGTAATTGGGTAACGAGGTAAGTGGGTAATTGGGGGAAGAGCGGGAGAAGAACTGAGCGAGGCACCCTTGTCCCCCCTGCTCGTACGACCCGGTCGGCCATGGGCGTCATCATGATGCAAGTTCCGAATTACCTAGTTACCCAGTTACCCAATTACCTGTTTACCTAACAAGGGAGGAACACAGTGGCAGTACATCTACGACTTGCACGCGGTGGTCGCCACAAGCGCCCCTTTTACCGGGTCGTGGCGGCAGATTCGCGCATGCCGCGCGACGGGCGGTTTCTCGAGGTGGTGGGGACCTACGATCCTTTGAAGGAGCCGGGGGTTCCCGAGCTCAAGCAGGAGCGAGTGCTGGACTGGCTCAACAAGGGCGCGCAGCCGTCGGTCACGGTGAGGACGCTGTTGCGGCGCGCCGGTGTCTGGCAGCAATTCCAGGATAGCAAGAAGACGTAGGACATTCACCGTTGACCGGAGAGGATTAAGAGCTCCCCTCCTTTGTAAGGAGGGGCTGGGGGAGGTAGCCAAATCCAGTCGTGAGTTTTGAGTTTTGAGTTCTTAGTTTTGAGTTGTCTGGTTTTTTAGCTCAAAACTGAAAACTTAAAACTCAAAAATTTGCGATCTACCCCATCTTGTCTCCCCTTACAAAGGGGAGGAACCCGGCCGTGGCCGCATAGATGAACGTTCAAGACGGCGGGTGTGGGTATTTAACCATTCACGATTGCCGAACCTACGGAGCATGGACGAGCGATCTGACTTGGTGACGATTGGCAAGATCGAGCGCCCGTTTGGCGTCCGCGGTGAGGTGTATGTGCGTTCGCTCAGTGACGTTCCGGGTCGATTCGAGGGGCTCTCGGAGGTGACGGTCGCACCCCATGGAGGTCCGGAGAGCCGGATGAGGGTCTGTCGCTGTCGCCGCGCCAAGGGCGGGTACATTCTTCACTTCGAAGGGATCTCGTCCCCGGAAGAGGCCGTGCGGATTCGCGGGGCCTTGGTCAAGATCCTCTCCAGTCAGGCGCAGGCGCCGACCGTGCCCGGGCAATACTACGAGTTCCAGCTCATCGGGCTGGCCGTGCGGGATGAATCCGGAGAAGCGTTGGGACGCCTGGCGGACATCGTCAACACCCCGGGCCACCAAGTGTTCGTGGTGCTTGGCGACGGCAGCGAGCATCTGATCCCGGCGACCAAGGAAGTCGTCAGGCAGGTCGACCTGGCGGCCCGAACCATGACAGTGCGCTGGGCCGCGTTCTGTGCGGGGGCGTCCGATGCGATGTGATATCATCACGCTCTTCCCCGACATGGTGTCGCCCGTGCTGGGGCAAAGCATGCTCAAGCGGGCTCAGGGGAAGGGGTTGGTGGACGTGCGGGTGTGGAATCTGCGCGATTTCACCGACGACCCTCATCGTGCAGCCGATGATGCCCCCTACGGCGGGGGCGCAGGCATGGTGCTCAAGGCCGAGCCGATCCTGCGCGCCGTAGACGCGCTCCGCGTGGAATACAACGAGCGCACAGCCGGAGAGCGGCTGCGGCTCCTGATTCCCTCTCCCCAGGGCCGTCCCTTCACCGAGCGGCTGGCCGAGGAGCTCCGGGACGAGCCGCGCCGCCTGGTGTTTTTGTGCGGTCACTATGAGGGCATTGATGAGCGGGTGGTATCGGGGTTGCAGCCCGAGGAGCTCTCCATCGGTGACTATGTGCTCACCGGCGGCGAGCTGCCGGCTTTGGTGATGATAGATGCGGTCGCCCGCCTGATCCCCGGCGTGTTGGGCGATCCGGAGTCCGCGCTGCGCGACTCGTTCACCGAGGTCATCCTGGACTACCCGCACTATACGCGTCCGGACACCATCCGGGGGATGAAGGTTCCGGAGGTCTTGCTATCGGGCAATCATGAAGCGATTAGGGTTTGGCGGAGGAGAGAGGCTCTGAGGAATACGCTACGAAAACGTCCTGATCTGATTCGAGATGGGCGGCTGAGTGAGGAAGATCAGCGATTGTTGGAAGACATTCTCCGAGAGAGCGAGCGCCAAACGTCTGTTGCTGAGTTAGGAGGAGGGTGAAGCCATGAATCGCTTGGATCGCGTCCAACGATCGTTGATGAAAAAGAGCCTGCCCACATTCGAGATCGGCGACACCGTGCGTGTCCACGTCAAGGTGACCGAGGGCGACAAAGAGCGTATCCAGGTGTTCGAAGGCGTCGTGATTGGCCGAAAAGGCAGCCAGAACACGGAGACGTTCAAAGTACGAAAGATTTCGTACGGGGTGGGCGTGGAACGCGTGTTCCCGATCCATTCCCCGACCGTGACGCGGGTCGATGTCGTGCGGCAAGGGAAGGTACGGCGGGCCAAGCTCTATTACCTGCGTGCGAAGAAGGGCAAGGACTCCAAAGTGATGGAGCGCGAGTTCTCGCAGGAACGTCCCCAAGCCACAGCGGCGGAGGCGGGGACCGCCGGCGCGGAGCCCGACGAGCAGGCCTCGGAAGAGGCGGTCCCCGTCGGCAAAGCCTAACGCGCTTCCACCGCTTGGGGTCGATCTGAAGATCCTCTCGCTTGGAGAGGGCGGCTGCTTGAAACCTGATGACGTGTTTGAGCTAGAGGCGCAGCGTCGCGGCTTCAAGTGGGTGGCCGGGCTGGACGAAGCCGGGCGTGGACCGCTCGCCGGCCCTGTGGTCGCGGCGGCCGTGATTCTTCCGCGACGCTGTCGAATCGACGAGCTGCACGACTCCAAACAGGTGTCCGAGGCGATGCGGGAGCGACTGTATGGCGAGATCCTGGCACGGGCGGTCGGGGTTGGGATCGGCACGGCCGACGCGCAGGAGATCGACGACCTGAATATTTTGGAAGCCACCCGCCTCGCGATGCAGCGCGCCCTCGCTGCCTTGGCCCCGTCGCCCGACTGCCTCTTGCTCGACGCCGTCGCCCTCCCGCTCGTGCCCTTGCCGCAGCGTCTGATCATCAAGGGCGATGCGCTCTCCCGGGCCATCGCCGCCGCATCCATTGTCGCCAAAGTCCATCGCGACCGGCTGATGGTTGACTACCATCATGCCTATCCGCGATACAAGTTTTCCGTGCACAAGGGCTATGCGACAACCCAGCACGTCAATCTGTTGAGCACCTATGGTCCGTGTCCCATTCATCGGCGGAGCTTTCGACCCGTCTTGGACTGCATGACGCGTCATGAGCGTGATACGTCCGGGCGTCGAGCGATTCAGGGTCGTCTCCGGGATTCCCGTTGAATCGCATCTCCCGCTGCCGTCGCCAACGCCAGCATCGACAACGCGTTCTCGCGTGCTGAAGTGGGTGTGTCACCGATGTCACATGGGCGTCAGGTGTTCGGGCAGGCCGGTGAAACGGAAGCCGAGCGCCGGTTGCTCCGGGAGGGCTATCGCATCCTCGTACGGAACCATCGGACTCGGCTGGGGGAGCTCGATCTCGTCGCCGAAATGGGCGAGCTGTTGGTGTTCGTGGAGGTGAAGTCCCGGCGCACCGGAGCGTACGGGGGAGGAATGCACGCCGTCGACGCCAGGAAGCAGGCGCGGATGATTCGTCTGGCCGCTCAGTACCTCGCCCGGCACCGCATCCGCGACCGATGCTGCCGGTTCGACGTCATCGTCTGCGAAGGCGACCTCGATCACCCGCTCGCGATCGAACATGTGAAAAACGCCTTCGAGGTCCCCGGGGATGACCTACGTTGGTAGGGCCGTACTTCGGCTTGAGGCGTCGTCACTACAGACGTAATTGGGTAATTGGGTAAATGGGTAAGTGCGGGAAGGCCCAATTACCTAATTACCTATTTACCCTATTACCCTCCCGAAGGTAGAGATGATCCAACTGTTCCACGTGTCCAAGTCTTACGAGCGATGTCGAGCTCTGTCCGATGTCAGCCTGCAGATTGGGAAGGGGGAGTTCGTGTTGCTCATGGGGCCCAGCGGCGCCGGGAAGACCACCTTGCTGAAACTCCTGTTTTGTGCGGAGACTCCCGACGAGGGGCAAATACTGGTTCAGAACCGCAACATCGCGCGGCTGCGCTCCAGCGACGTGCCCTACCTGCGACGAACGATGGGCTTCGTGTTTCAGGATTTCAAGCTCCTCCCGAAGAAGAACGTCTTCGACAATGTCGCACTCCCGATGATGGTGCAAGGGCTCTCGGCTTTTGATCTCCGGCGGCGGGTCAGCGAATCCTTGAAGGCCGTCGGAATCGAGCACAAGAAAGAAAGCCGGCCCCTCACTCTGTCCGCGGGAGAGCAGCAGCGCGTGTGCATCGCGCGGGCCATCGTCAACGGGCCGAGCGTGTTGCTGGCCGACGAGCCGACCGGCAATATGGATGTCGGCCTCGCGCGGGAGATCATCGAGCTGTTCAAGGCCATCAACGCACGGGGCACCACCGTGATCCTGGCGACGCACAATGCGCTGGTGGTGGAGCAGGTCCAGCGGCGCGTGGTGACGCTCAGTGGCGGGAAGGTGGCGTCGGACAGCGGGGGGCGGACATGAGACGACTCGTGTATTTCCTGAGGGAGACCCTGGGCAACATCCGCGCAAACCGGACGACCACCTTCGTCGCCATCGGCACGACGGGCGTCACCCTCGCCTGTTTCGGCGTGTTTCTCCTTCTGTATCTCAACCTGAGGACTGCGGTCGGATCGCTCCAGGATGAGATCCAGGTGATTCTCTACCTGGACGACGGTCAGACAAAGACCGACACGGCGTCGCTTCGCGAGCGCTTGACGAAGGAGCCGGAAGTCGAGACCATTACATTCATCTCGAAATCGCGGGCGCTCGATGAATTTCGAAGGCAGTTTCCGGCCGACCAACACTTGCTGGACGGGCTGGGCACCAACCCACTGCCGGCCTCGCTGGTCATCACGGTGGCGCCGGCGTTTCGGTCACCGGAATCCATCCGACGCTGGGTGGCGCGCCTGGAGGGTCTCCCCGGGGTCACGCAGGTCCAATACAGCCGGGAATGGATCGAGAATCTGGAGACCATCGTCGGATATCTGGAGTTGGCGGCCGTTGGGATTGGCGCGCTCCTCGCCGTGGCCTCGGTCACCATCATCGCCAGCACGATCCGGCTGACGGTCTACGCACGCCGCGACGAGATCGAGATCATGCGGCTCATCGGGGCCACGAACAGCTTCATCAAGATTCCGTATCTGCTGGAGGGGGCCACACTCGGCGCCGTCGGTGGTGTGCTCGCAATCCTGCTCCTGCGGGCCTCCTTCGAGGTCTTTGCCTCGAACCTCGGGCAGTCAGGCCGCTTCCTGGGCATCGATGCCAGCCTGGCCTTTCTCCCGCTGCGAGTGTCAACGCAATTGGTGGTCGCGGGACTGGTCCTGGGCTCGGCGGGAAGCTACGTCTCTCTCCTCAATCTCGGAGGGGCGAGATGAAGAGGCCGACCCGTCTTGCGCTGACGGTCACGGGGACGGTCGCGCTCGTGCTTCTGCTGGGTCAACCCGAGGGCGACCTCCTCCGCGCCGATCCCATCACGGAGAAGATCGAGCGGGAACGAAAAGCGCTCGAACAGCTCAAGAAGGAGCTCGAGCAGCAGAAGAGACGAGTTGAAGAAACCGAGAAGAAGCGTGAGACCGTGCTGGAGTCCATCGAGAATTTGGACCACAAGATGATGACGAGCCGGCAGCAGCGGCATCAGGTCGAGCGGGAGCTCAGAAAGAAGGACCGGGAGTTGGAAGAGATTACCAATGCGTTGGACCAGGTGCGAACCCGGATACGCGCGGGCCGCAGCTCCATTGCAGCCCGGTTGCGCGTGCAGTACATGGAGGGCCGGTTCGGCTACCTGAAGGCCTTGCTCTCGGCCGACAGCCCGGGTGAGCTGTCGCGACGATTTCAGTATCTGTCGGCCATTTCGCGTGAGGAGCACAATCTGTTAGAGTCCTACAAGCAGGACCTGGCGAAGTTGACGGAAGTCGAGGCCCAGCGAACCGCGGCCCGGGATCAGATGATCACATTGAAGCGGAGCACCGAGGAGAAGCTGCGAGAAATTCAAGGCCTCAAGCGAAACAAGCGGCACTTCCTCGCGCGGATCACCCGCCAAAAGGAGGCCTACCAAGAAGCCATCGCGGAGCAAGAGCGCGAGACGGCCCGCGTGGATGCCCTGCTTCGTGAGTTGGAAGAGCGACGCCAGGCGGCTGCGTTGCAGGCGCCCCGCCCGAACGTCGGGTTCAAGGGATTCAAGGGACGCCTTCCTTGGCCCGCGATCGGGGAAGTGGTATCCTTCTTTGGGCGACAGAAGCACCCGAATTTTGATACCTATGTGCAGCGCAAGGGCATCGAGATCCAGACCAGGGAAGGGACGGCCATTCGGGCGGTCATGGATGGCGCGGTGGCCTACGCGGATTGGTTGAAGGGGTATGGGCTCGTGCTCATCGTGGATCATCACAACGGCTTTTTCTCCCTCTACGCCCATGCTTCAAAGATCTTGACGAAAGTGGGCGTGGAGGTTCAGGCTGGGCAGGTGATCGGGGAAACCGGAGACACGGGGATGACCGGGGAAAATACCCTTTATTTCGAGTTACGTGACGGCGCCGAGCCGGTTGACCCGATGCTGTGGTTGGCCAAGCGTCCCGGATAGGGCCGAGAGCACGAATGAGAGGCACAGGAGCCCCGTTTACAATGTAGCTGCAGCATCTTATGCTGCCAGCGCCATAAGGTGGCGCGGCTACAGCCGGAGGGAAGCCGAGTTCAAAGCCACAATGCTCCTAGTGGTCACTATGCGGAAAGGAACGTAGCGCCATGGAACAGGGCCCACGACACCGATCTTGGTATTTTGGACCCGTCATTCTCCTCACCCTTCTCATTGGCATCGTTCTGGGAAAAGGCTGGGAGAGGACCGGGCACGCGACGGAGCCGTACGAAGAGCTGCGGACATTCTCCGAGGTGCTGACCAAGGTTCAAAAACATTATGTCGAGCCGGTCAAGGTCAAAGAGCTCGTGCAAGGCGCGATCCGGGGCATGCTCTCGACGTTGGATCCGCATTCCGCCTACATGACGCCGGAGATGTACAAGGAGATCCAGGTTGAGACGAAAGGTGAGTTTGGTGGGGTCGGGATCCAGATCGGCATGAAGGACAACCGCCTCACCGTCATTGCGCCCATCGAAGGGACGCCGGCCCACCGTGCCGGAATCAAGGCGGGAGACTATATCACCAGGGTCAACGAGGAGGAGACGAAAGCGCTCACGCTAATGGACGCGGTCCAGAAGATGCGGGGGCCAAAGGGAACCAACGTGGCGCTGACGGTTGAACGTGAAGGGAGCGGCGCCCCGCTCGTGTTCGATCTCGTTCGTGACATCATCAAGATCAAGAGCGTGCGGTCACAGGTCATCGAGGAGACGATCGGCTACGTCCGGTTGTCGCAGTTTCAGGAATCGACTGCCGAAGATTTGGGGGAAGCCCTGAGGGACTTTCACGGCAAGAGCCTTCGGTCCCTGGTGTTGGATCTTCGCAACAACCCCGGAGGTCTGCTGACCTCCGCCGTCGAGGTGTCCGAACACTTCGTTGGGCCTGGCAAGATGATCGTCTACATCAAGACGCGCGACGGTCGCAAGGACGAATACGTGTCCAGAGCCAAAGAAGCACCGGAGGAGCGTCAGATGATCGTCTTGGTGAACGAGGGATCGGCCAGCGCGTCAGAGATCGTCGCGGGGGCGCTTCAGGACTGGGGCCTGGCCGCGGTGGTCGGGACGACCACCTTCGGAAAGGGCTCTGTGCAGACCATTCTGCCGCTGTCGGACGGATCCGGGCTGCGGCTGACGACGGCGAAATACTACACGCCCCAAGGACGGTCCATTCAATCCACGGGGATCACGCCGGACATTGTCGTCAAGCCCGCAGAGCCTGACGCCAAGGATGCCAAAGAAGGGCAGACCGGCAAGGAGGGCGGCGCCGCTGCGCCGCAGAGCGGCAATGGTGCCAGCGTCGGGGGACCCGTCGTGGGCGGCGAGCCTTCCGTCCAGGACGACCCGCAGCTCAAGAAGGCCGTCGACCTGCTGAAGAGCTGGAAGATATTCAAGGGGCTGAAGAAAGCCTAGATTCCTGAGTCTTCCGGAACAACCCTTTCGAAACACGAACGCAGTCGGCGGCATGGGCGCGGAGGCTCCGCCGGGCTGGCGTTCAAACAGTCCTCTCCGTCCGACACCCGTTGCAACGGGAGAGCAACGGGTACCCGACCGCGCCTGCTCGGGAAGTGCGGGGCCCGAACCTCCGCGGTTCGCGACGCCAGGCGGAGACCCCGCGCGTCTCGGAGCTGCCTTGAGGGGCCTGCCCCGAGCTGCGGCGAAGGGCCTGCCATCAGGACGGTTCCGTTTCAGATTTTCGCCCCATCCTCTGTACGATTGCCTCCAACAATTTGTCCTCGGACAGGCTCACACCAGGGAGGGTGCGCAGC
>JBFKNO010000063.1:0-11607 GCA_041629275.1 Nitrospiraceae bacterium | reverse complement strand
TGACATCAAATTCACACCGGCGTGATGTGCACGCCGCGTGGCTTGGGAACAAGGGACCACCGAGCCCTCGCCGTCGACTGACGGCGCTCCGCAAGCCTGAGGGGGGGTGAAGGCATGGCGAGCATTACCATCAAGGAGTTGCTGGAGGCCGGAGTCCACTTCGGCCATCAGACGAATCGTTGGAATCCGAAGATGAAACGCTTCATCTTCGGGGAACGCAACGGGATCTACATCATCGATTTGCAGCAGACGGTGTCGCGATTCGAGGCCGCCTATGCCTTTGCCCGCGACACGGTCGCGGGCGGCGAGTCGGTGCTGTTCGTGGGGACCAAGCCTCAGGCGACGGAGATCTTGGAGGAGGAGACCAAGCGGGCCGGCATGTTCTTCGTGACGCAGCGCTGGCTGGGCGGCATGCTGACCAACTTCAAGACGATTCGTCGCAGCATCGAGAAGCTGAAGAAGTGGGAGAGTATTCTGGCGGATACCACCAATCAGCATGGGTTGACCAAGAAAGAGCTGGGACAGATGCACAAGGAGTCTCTCAAGCTCGACAAGTACCTGTGCGGCATCAAGAACATGACGGCCTTACCCGGCTGCGTCTTCATCCTGGACACGCGCATCGAGCATATCGCGGTCAAGGAAGCCAACCGCCTGCACATTCCCGTGGTGGCCATCGTGGACACCAATTGCGATCCCGAGTTCATCAACTACCCCATTCCCGGCAACGACGATGCCATTCGCGCCATCAAGCTGATCACGTCACGCATCGCGGATGCCTGCATCGAGGGCATGCACCTCAGAACCCAGCGCGAAGAGGTCGACGTGCCGGAGGCCATCATGCCGGCGGATATGGCGAGCGTCTCGGCGACGTAACTCCGCTCATAGCGCCGTGCCGCAACACCGCTGCATTTTTCCGTGCCGATTTCAGCGAGACGAGGAGATGATCGAACATGGCGGATACCGCACTTGTGAAGGAACTGCGAGACAAGACCGGCGCCGGCATTCTGGATTGTCAGAAGGCGCTCCGAGAGTCCGGGGATGACGTTGCGAAAGCGATCGACTACCTTCGGCAGAAAGGGCTGGCGGCCGCGGAGAAGAAGGCCGGACGGGAGACCAACCAGGGCGTGATCGGAGCCTATATTCATTCGGGCAACAAGATCGGGGTCCTCATCGAAGTGAACTGCGAGACGGATTTTGTTGCGAAGAACGACGAGTTTCAGGCCCTCGTCAAGGACCTCTCTCTGCAGGTCGCCGCGTCCAGCCCGGCCTATGTCAAGCGCGAAGACGTGCCGGCCGACGTGATCGAGAAGGAGAAGTCGATCTACGCGGCGCAGGCCAAGGAGATGGGCAAGCCCCAGGCGGCCTGGCCCAAGATCGTCGACGGGAAGCTCGAGAAATTCTTCCAGGAAAGCTGCCTCCTCGAGCAAGCCTACATTCGGGATCCCAACGTCAACGTCAAGGACGTGCTCGCGCAAAAGATCGCGAAGATCGGCGAAAACATCACGGTTCGCCGGTTCACTCGTTATCAACTCGGCCAGGCATGAGCTCTGCGAAGTACCGGCGAATTCTCCTGAAGATCAGCGGAGAGATTCTGGCCGGTGAGCAAGGGTACGGCATCCAGCCGGCGGTGCTCGAGAATCTTGCCGGCGAGGTGGCCGATGTCTGCAGCCGGGGCGTGGAAGTCGCCCTCGTCATCGGCGGCGGCAACATCTTTCGAGGCCTCGCGGCCAGTGCCAGAGGGATGGAGCGAGCCTCCGCCGACTACATGGGCATGCTCGCGACCGTGCTGAACGCCCTGGCGCTCCAGAACGCCCTGGAGCGCACGGGAGTCGCGACGCGCGTCCAGTCCGCCATCGAGATGCGCCAGCTGGCCGAAGGCTACATCCGGCGTCGCGCGATCCGCCATCTGGAGAAAAAGCGCGTCGTCATCTTCGCCGGTGGAACCGGGAATCCCTACTTCTCGACGGACACCGCCGCGGCTCTCCGGGCGATGGAGATCGGAGCCGAGGTGATCATGAAGGGCACGAAGGTGAACGGCATCTTCGAGGCCGACCCGGTCACGAATCCGAAGGCGAAGATGTTCGCGGAGCTCCCCTTTCTGTCGATACTCAACAAGAATCTCAAAGTGATGGACTCGACGGCGATCACCTTGTGCATGGACAACAATTTGCCATTGATTGTGTTCAATCTGAAGGAGCAAGGGAATCTGGCGCGGATCGTCCAGGGTGATCGCATCGGGACGCTCGTGACGACGACCAGCCTGTAGGAGCGCAGGAATGCAATGACCATGTCATCCCACGTCAAAGACGTCGCCACACGGATGGACGGCGCGATCGAGCACTTGAAGCGCGAGCTGTCGGGATTGCGGACGGGGCGCGCCTCCTTGTCGCTGCTCGATTCCATTCGAGTCGACTACTACGGGACACCCACGCCGCTCAAGCAGGTGGCGAACCTTGCCGTGCCAGAGAGCCGGTTGATCACGATTCAGCCGTGGGACCCCTCGCAGATGAAGGACATCGAGAAAGCGATTCAAGCCTCGGGATTGGGATTGACGCCGTCGAACGACGGCAAAATCATCCGTTTGCCCCTGCCGCCCTTGAACGAGGAACGCCGCAAAGACCTGATCAAAGTCTGCAAGAAGCACGGCGAGGAGACGAAAGTTCACCTTCGGGCCATCCGCCGGGAAAAGAACGAGGAATTGAAAAAGCTGCAGAAAGAGTCCAAGATGAGCGAAGACGAGCTCAGAAAGTCTGAAGCGGAAGTCCAAAAGCTGACGGATCAGTACGTGCAGACCGTCGACCAGGTCCTCAGCAAGAAGGAGGAGGAAATCCTGGAAGTGTGAGGTGAAATCCCTGCCTGCTCAACTCGCCCGCCGCGCAGCCGAACAATCCGGCACCAGACCCCCTACCGTCGCTCTCATCGACCTGGCGGCCCTCGCGCACAACGTGGCGGTCGTGCGCCGCTCCATTCCTCCGTCCTGCCAGATCATTGCCGTGGTGAAGGCCGACGCCTATGGGCATGGCGCGGTCCAGGTCGCCCAGGCCCTGTTGAAGATGGGAGTGGCGCGCTTCGGCGTGGCCACCCTCGCCGAAGGGGTCGCGATCAGGAAGGCTCGCCTCTCGTCCCCAATCCTGGTCATGGGCGGCATGCAGCCGGAAGACTACCGCGCGGCCGTCGCCCATCGCCTGACCCCCGTCGTGCACGATCGTCCGCAGCTCACCGCGCTCGCGCAGTGCCTGCGTCGGCGCCCCACCCCCTACCCGATTCACCTCAAGGTGGATACGGGGATGGGCCGGCTCGGCCTTTCCGTCGAAGATGCCGTCGCCGTGCTCGGCGAGTCGGACTGGCGTCGACGGGTCCAGGTGGAAGGGCTGATGACGCATCTGGCGGACGCGGACAACGCGGATCCCACGTACACCGTCCGGCAGCTCGACCGGTTTCGTTCGTTGATCGAGACGGTCAAGACGACGGGTCTGCGCATCCCCTTGATCCATGCCGCGAACAGCGCCGCGATCCTGCGCCACCCCGCGTCGCATTTCTCCGCTGTCCGCCCCGGCCTGATGCTCTACGGGTATCACACGCTGGCCGGCGGAGCGCCGCCCCCCGAGCTCAAACCGGTCCTTACGCTGACGACCAAGGTCGTCCAGGTGCGGCGCGTGGCCCAGGGCGACAGCATCAGCTACAACCGGACCTATGTCGCCAACCGGCCGTCTCGCATCGCCGTCCTGCCCGTTGGCTATGCGGACGGATACAACCGGCTGCTCTCGAATCGAGGGGCCGTGCTCCTCGAGGGGCAGCGCGCCCCCATCGTCGGCCGGGTTTGCATGGACCTGACGATGGTGGACGTGACGGACATCCCCGCGGTCCGCACGGGATCGGAGGCTGTGTTGATCGGATCGCAAGGCGGCCTCCGCGTGACGGCCGACGACCTGGCCGCTCTGGCCGGCACGATCCCCTACGAAATCTTGTGCGCCATCGGCCCCCGCGTCCCGCGGATCTACCTCCCCTCCTCCCCCTAGCGCATCTCCCAGACTCCGCATCGCGCCTGCTCCCGCATCGCACAGCAGGCGGGCGTCCACGCGAATGTCGCCTCGCCCGGGACCCAGGCGCCCGTCTCGATTCCGGGTGCGACCGGGTCAAGGTAACAGGACCCTGGCCGGGGCCGCAGTGCGCCAGCCCCCTTTTTTTCGTGGCAACACCGGCGCGAGTGTAGTTGTCAGGATGGAAGCAGGGTACGTTACAGCTTCGAGGGCGGGGCGGGGGGCGCGTCTGTCCGCGAATCGCGGAGGTTCGGGCCCCGCACTTGGCGAGCAGACGGGGTCCGGCAGGCATTGCACTCCGATTGCAATGCGTGCCGGAGGGCGAGGACTGTCCGAAGCTGCGTGCCCGCCAGGTCGCACGCAGCGAGATCCGCAGCCCAGCGGATGCGAGCCTTAGTGCGGTCGAACCGGAGCGTCTGAGCAGGACGGGCGCGCCTCTCGCCCCGCCCTGACAGGCTGCATACGGGACCCTGAAAAGCCAAGCTATTCTCCGATCACGGTGCGGTGAAAAGAGATGATCCTGGAGAGAAGGATAGCTCTAAGAGGTTTTCAGCTTTTTCTTGAGGCGGCGCTCGACGCTCGCGGTCTTGCTCGTGAGCCGGCCTTTGTGCCCCTTGCGATAATCCACTTTGATCGTGCAGGAGATGCGCCGGCAGTCCTTTCGCATCCGCTCGTAACAGCGGCGGACCACCTCGAAACAGTCCTCCCACGTTCCTTCCAGGACCGTTCCCATGGGGTTGAGCCGGTAGTCGACCCCGCTCGCCTGGATGATCTCCAGCGAGCGGGCCACGTACTTGCCGACGCTCTCCCCTTTTCCCAACGGCGACATGCTGAACTCCAACAGGACCATGCTTCCTCCTCAGCAAAATCAGTGGAGTCAGTTGAATCAGTTTGATCAGTTGGATCGGTTGGGAGGACGGCTCTTCTCAACTGATCCAACTGACTGACCTGACCTAACCGACTTAACCCTTCTGGCGATTATCCCCGTGATTCCTGGGCTAGGGTTTTGGGATAGTCCAGGCTGCCCGTCAGGCGCACTCCTTCGAGCGCCTCGTGCAAGAGGGCGCGGCGGCGTTCGAAATCCGGCTCGACGGCCTTGGTGTCGTCGCGGAGGGAGGCCAGGGACTCGAGAAACTGGACGAAGCCGTCATCGAACAGCGGTGCCAAATCCTGGCGCAAACGGCTGGCCAGGGCCGGGGCGACGCCGCTGGTGCTGATGGCGATCCGAAGATGGCCGCGACTGATCAGCGCCGGCATGGAGACGGTGGAGACGTCGGGCTGGTCGGCCGACCACAGGTGGAAGCGCTCCTTCTGCGCCAGCTCGAACAGCGAGGCCGAAAACCCAGCATCGTCTCGAATCGTATTGAGGATCAACACGACGCCTTCCGTATCCGTGGCACGGAAGTGGCGCCCGCGATGAAGAATCTTGGCGGACGCGGTCAGCTTTCGCAGCGCCTCATTGAGGGACGGGTGCACGACGGTCACGCGGGCGCCCGCCTCGAGCAGGCGGTGTACTTTGTCCGCCGCCTCTACGTCACCGCCCAGCACGAGACAGGAGCGGTTCTTGACATTCAGGGAGACTTGCAGTCCAGGGTTTGATGCCATGCTTCCTCCTCCTCGATAGAACGCGCCGTATCATATCAACACGCAATGGCATAGGTAAATGCTGGCCCGCGGCCCAGGCCACCTTTTCAGAGCAGTTTTCGCGTGCGTATAATGGCGCGCCCTCTCCCTCCCCCCTCCCCCAGCGGGGGAGAGGGCCAGGGTGAGGGGGGGGAAATGCAATCGAAAGGGAGAATCCATGTCGACTGACACAGTCCGCGTCATTGGAATGGCAGCGGGGGTCATCGCGCTCGCGGGGCTCGCGGCCTGGTTCGGGCTCGCGCACGGGTGTCAAGCTTCCAGCACGGACGCGGTGGTCGCGGGGCGTGTGACGATTGCGCCGGAGCTCGCCGACCGCGTGGCGGGGACCGATGTGCTCTACGTCATTGTCCGGAGGCCGCAGGGGCCGCCGCGACCGATTGCGGTCAAGCGCATCGAACGTCCGAGGTTTCCCGTCGCGTTTGCCGTGACCAGAGACGACGTGATGATCGCCGGCACCCAGTTGACGGGCATGGTGGAGGTGGTGGCGCGTCTGGACAAGGATGGCAGCGCGGGGCCGGCTCAGCCGGGCGATATGGAGGGCGCCTTCAAGCAGAATCCGACGCTCGTCGGCGGGAAGGACGTCGAGATTGTCATCGACAAGATTTATTAGACTGTCACGAACCTTTTGGAACAGGAAAGCGGCTGGCGGGTTGAGGAATGGCAGGCCCTTCGGCAAGCTCGGGGTGAGTTAGGCTAGGCGGTACGGATCGTGCGAGGGGCACGCCTGTCCCGCTCAGCGCTGCGGTTCGACCGCACTAAGGCTCGCATCCGCTCTGCTGCGGAACTCGCGCCAACCCGAGGCTGCGCCGGGCTGGCGCTCACACAGTCCTCGCAGTCCGCTCCGCGGACCGCGCCTGCTCGCCAAGTGCGGGGCCCGAACCTCCGCGATTCGCGGAGAGGCGCACCCCTCGCACCGTCCCTGAAGGTGCACTGTCAGCACCGACCCACTACTGATCCGGAGGGTCGGAGTCGAGCTCCATATTCCAGTAGAGGTAGTCCCGCCAGCTCTGCGGGGCGTTGCGGATGCCGATGGTGATCGTGATGATGGGATTCCATCGCGGCTTCACGGGCCTTCGCATGAGCCGCATGCCGGCCTCGTCCGGGGTGCGCCCGCTCTTGCGGTTGTTGCACCGCCAGCATGCGGTCACGATGTTCTCCCAGGTCTTCCTCCCGCCTTTCGCGATCGGAATGACATGATCGAAGGTCAGATCCTCCGTCCGGAACCGATGGGCGCAGTATTGGCAGCTATAGTTGTCCCGCGTGAAGATGTTGATCCGCGAGAACTTGACCGCCCGGTGGCTGTCTTTCAACTTGACCAGCTTCAGGAGCCGCATGACGGCCGGGAGCTTGAAGCTGATGGTGACCCCATGGATGTCGCGATCGTAGACCTCCAGGACCTCGACCTTCCCCTGCCACAGCAGGGTGATGGCCTTCTGCCAGGGAATGACCCTCAAGGGCTCGTAGGTGGCGTTCAGCAGAAGCGTCAATTCCATAATCCGTCCTTGGCCTGACCGTTGTCGCCGAAGAATCGCGGATCTGGGCGCACTCTTTGTATGCCATATCGTCTGACGGGAATCAAGCTGCCGCGCTTCTTGCGCGCCGTTGCAGGCTTGAATCTTTGCGAATCAGCCTGTAATCTAAGAGTTTCCGCCGTGTTGTGAGTGTCATATGGCGAGGTTCATTCGGGTCGGGAAGGTCTCGGACGTCGAGCCGGGGACCTGCATGTCCGTGGACGCGGACGGGCACGGGGTTGCGCTGTGCAACGTGAACGGCACCCTCTACGCCCTGGACAATACCTGTCCTCACGCCGGGGGGCCGTTGGGAGAGGGCCTGTTGACGGGTGATGTCGTGGAGTGTCCCTGGCACGGGTGGCGGTATAACGTCCGCACCGGCAAACGTCCAGAGAATCCCGACTTCGCCGTCGAGTGCTACGAGGTCGAGATCGTTGGGCAGGACATCCGGGTGGGCCTCCCCGAGCCAGAGTGACCCTCGGGACCGTGTCAGGGCTCCGGCGGTTGGGGGCCGGGCTCCCCGCGGGGCATCAGCTGCGCGGCATAGTCGCTGAGCGGCATGACGCGCCCCTTGTCCAGGTCGACCTGCCACGCAAAGTCCCGCTCGAACCACTGTCGGAACCCCTCCTCCCGAACCCAGACTTGGACTTTGTAGTAATCGTCCTGGATGTGCTCCACCCTCCATTCGCCGACCCGGACGCCCTTCCCATGCTCTTCGACTTTCTTCGCGAGGCTGTTCAAGGCCTGGAGCAGCGTCGGAGCCTGGTGCGCCTGGTGGGTTTGGACGAGAGCCAGGGCCTTCGCGGCTCTTGGATCATTGATGGGGCTCACGCCGCCCGGCTTGAGGTACCAGTACCCCGCGACCCCGATGATCAACAGGGCGGCGACGGCGTAGTGCAGGACCCTGACGAAGGACGGGCGCGCGGGTGTCTGTTCGATCGGGGCTTCCATAGGGCTTCGGGTTCGGAAACTCGATGAGGGGCACCCCGTATTACATCGAAGGATACGGATCGAAGTCAACTGCACGGACGCGGGCGCGCCGCATACGGGTGCCGGCCTTGACAACCGCGCGACGGCCTATGATAAGAATACCAGGCGAATCAACCTGTCGTCTCTGGCACGAGGTGTTATGCATTTCTTCATCTATGCGGACAGCCTGAATCCCACGCAATTGAAACGTCGCGCGCCCGAGCATACCTTCGTCTGCCAGGCCTACCTCCCCGACCACACGATCAACTTTTGCCGGTGGTCCTCGCAATGGCGGTGCGGATTGGCCAGTGTGGCCCCGTCGCCGGGCGAGCAAGTCTGGGGAGCCGTGATCGACATCACGGATGAGGACCTCAAGTCGATGGACGAGTTCGAAGGCGAAGTGCCGCAGGGCGCCTTCCGGCACGTGCCCGTCACGGTCGTCAAGGAGGACGGAGAGAAGATGCTGGTCACGACCCACGCGGCCACGCCGATCGGGAAGTTCAAGCCGAAAGAAAACTACCTGGAATGGGTCATCAGAGGCGTGAAGCACTGGAAGCTTCCTGAGGCCTGCGTCGAGACCTGGAAATCCTTCATGCCTCGATGATGATCCCCGCCCGCCACGTTCCCACACAGTCACGTTGCCAGCACCCACGGGCTGGCACTCAACACCAAGCGCCAAGGAGCAATCATGCCGAAACCTAAATACCACATCGTCGTCTGCACCAATACGAGGCCACCGGGGCATCCGAAGCCGTCCTGCGGTGCGGCCGGCTCCGCCAACATCCTCATGGCGTTCAACATGGGCATCATGGAGCGGGGGTTTCAGCCCGGAGACGTGTTGGTGACCGGTTCATCGTGCTTGGGACCCTGCGAGCAGGGGCCCACCGTCGTCGTCTATCCTGACGGGACCTGGTATTCCCAGGTGAAAGAAGAGCACGTCGCGACCATTCTCGACGAGCACATCAAGAAAGGGAAGCCGGTCCAGAGCCTCAAGCCGGATTCTGTCTGGTCCTAGCCTCCTTCCTACCCTCTCCCCCTCGCTGGAGAGGGCCGGGGTGAGGGGGCAAGGCGCAGCGAACGCCGAAGAACCCGCCATGTCAGAGCATGCTCAGCACGCTCACGTCGAGCACAAACACCACGCGCCTCGACATGTCTCCTGCCTCGTCGTCACGTGCAGCGACACGCGGACGCCAGACACGGATACCAGCGGTCAGCTGATCAGGCGCCTGTTAGCCGAGCACGGTCACGCCGTGGTCGGCAGTCGCCTCGTCAAGGATGAGCCGGACGAGATTCGGAAAGTCGTGGCCGACGGGGTGGCCCAGCCAGAGGTGCAGGCGATTATCATCAATGGCGGCACGGGGCTCTCGAGGAGAGATTCGACCTTCGAGGCCATCGATGCCATGTTGGAAAAGCGGCTCGATGGCTTTGGCGAGCTCTTCCGGCACCTGAGTTTTCAGGAGATCGGCTCTCCCGCCATGATGAGCCGGGCGACGGCGGGGCTGGTCAAGGGACGGATCGTGTTCTCGACCCCCGGCTCGGAGAATGCCGTGCGTCTCGCGATGGAACGGCTCATACTCCCCGAATTGGGTCACATCGTTCGGGAGCTGACCAAATAGCCGTGACGCGTCACGCGTCACGCGTGACACGTGAGGGCAGGCTGTAGCCGCGCCATCTTATGGCGCCGGTTCTGGCAGCATAAGATGCTGCAGCTACATCCGATTAATCCTGCGTGATCTTCGGTTCCGAGACCCGCTTGAAGTAGACGAGCAAGTCCCGTACCGAGACCACTCCGACGATCGAGCTCCCCTCGGTGACGCCCAGGTGCCGGACGTGGAGATCACCCATCATGTCGTGGGCGTCCTGGACCGTTCGGATGCCCTCGATGGTCACGATGGGCGACGTCATGATGTCCTCGACCGTCAGCTTGTTCAGGTCGCTGGCATCGGCGACGCCCCGGCGGACGACGTCCGTGTCCGTGACGATGCCCACCAGGCTTCCCGCTTTCTCGACCAGCAACGAGCCGATTCGATCATCCTTCATCCGACGAGCGGCATCCCGTACGGTGGCGTTGTGCGCAATTCTCTTGATGTCTTTCCTCATCACGCTCAAAACATTCGGCATTGTTTCCTCCTGACGCGCTCGGCTACGCGATAGTCAACACGATCTTTCCAAACGCCTTTCGACTCAACAGATGTTCCTGAGCTGCCCGGGCATCGGGCAAGGGAAACGTACGATCAACCACGGGCCGCAACGCCCCGGCCTTCACCAAGGCGGCCGCCTCCAGCAACTCTGCCCGGGTGCCCATGTAAGAGCCCTTCATCGTGAGCTGCCGTGAAAACAGGTACCGCAGGTCCAGCCTGACCTCCCCGCCGGTCGTGGCGCCGCAGGTCACGAGGCGACCGCCCTTGGCCAGCACGGTGACGCACTGGCTCCACACGGCCGGTCCGATGTGCTCGAAGACGACGTCCACGCCGCGTCCCCCGGTGAGCGACTTGACTCGCTTGGCGACATCCTCGCTCGCGTGGTTGACGACCTCGTCCGCGCCCAGGTCGCGCGCCTTCGAGACCTTTCCTTCGGCCCCGACGGTCGTGATCACCCTGGCGCCCGCCAGCTTCGCCATCTGAATGGCGATGCTGCCCACGCCGCTGCCGGCTCCCATGATGAGCACCGTCTCTCCTGGTTTCAAGTCCGCGAGGGTGAAGAGCATGTGCCAGGCGGTCACCGAGACCAGCGGAAACGCCGCCGCGTGCTCGAAGGTCAGGGAGTCCGGAATGGGAATCGCGTTGACGCCAGGAACGGCCACAAATTCGGCGTACCCTCCGTCGACCTGGGCGCCGAGAATCTTGTACGACGGGCACAGGTTGTCTCGGCCGGCCAGGCAGAATTCGCACCGCCAGCAGCTCAACCCGGGCGACACCGCGACGCGGGTGCCGGGCGTCATGCCCGTCACGCGGGCGCCGACCTCCTCGACGAGCCCGGACACATCGCAGCCGGAAATATGAGGCAGGGGGATGGAGTACGAGGGGATACCCTGCCTGATCCAGATGTCCAGGTGATTGAGCGCGCAGGCCTTCACGCGGACGAGGACTGCGTCCGGATCGCACGCCGGGCGGGGGACCTCGGCGAGCTTCAGTTGCTCGGGCCCGCCGTGTTGCTCGAAGATGACGGCTTTCATGGAGGCCATATCGCGAGAGAATGGCAGACAGCGCCTCTGCCTTGTCTGCCCCTCCCCTCCTTTGTAAGGAGGGGAGGGGGGAGGTAGTCAAATCCAGTCTTGAGTTCTCAGTTTTGAGTGGTCTGGTTCTTAACTAAAAACTCAAAACTCAAAACTCAAAACTTTGGGATTTACCCCACCTGGCCTCCCGCCTTCGCTAAAGCTACGGCGGGCAGGCCCCTTACGAAGGGCGGGAACAGAATCGGCACGCAGCTAGTTAACACTCAAT
>JBFKNO010000062.1:0-11660 GCA_041629275.1 Nitrospiraceae bacterium | reverse complement strand
GCCTCCCTACCAAAGGCCGTTACTGTAATGAGGTTTTCCTGAAACCCGGCCCATGCCGGCATGCCGCTCTACCCCACCTCGCCTTCCGCCTTGGCTGAAGCTCCCCCCTTCGCTGGAGCTTCCGCCTTCGCTGAAGCTTCGGCGGACAGGTCGAAGGACAGGTCGGCGGACAGGCCCCTTACACAGGGGAGGTAAGGGACGTCGTCTTACGAGGGCTTGGTCTTGCCTTGGGCCACGAAGCGCGGCCGGTCGCGGACGGACACCATCTTGATCAAATCACGGACCGAGAGGACGCCGACGATTTTGTGCTGATCCGTCACGACCAGGTGCCGGATCCCTTTCTCGGCCATCAGCTCGCTCGCATCGTGGACGGTGCGGTTGATGTCGATGTCGATGAGCGGCTGGTTCATGATGGACCCCACGGTCGTGACCGTACTGTCAAGATCGTACGGCAGCGCGTTTCGGACGATGTCACTCTCGGTCACGATGCCGACCATGTCCGCCTTGTCGGCCACGATCAAGGAGCCGATGCGTTTGTCCGCCATGACTCGCGCAGCGCTGAGCAAACTGGCCTGACTCGCGATCTTCTCGATGCCGGCCCGCATCAAGATGCTCAAGGGCCGGTAGACATCGTCGAGGTCGCGAATCGGCCCCGCTTTGGCGTCGACGAAGTACCGGACCAGGTCCCGCACGGAGACCAATCCGACGATCCGCTCACCGTTCGACACGCAGAGATGCCGCACGTGATTCAATTCCATGAGGTGGCTCGCGTCCAGGATGGGACGGTCCGGGGCGATCGTCAGCAGAGGACTCGTCATGATCGTGTCGACCGTGGCCGTCTGGGCGGCAACCTCCTTGGCGAGGACTTTGCGCACGAGGTCGGTTTCGGTCACGATGCCCTCGAGCCCCATGCCTTCGCCGGCATCGTCAGGACCTCGAACGAGCAGCGAGCCGATCCTGCCGGCGCGCATCCGCTCCGCGGCAGCCACGATCGTGACGGCTCGACCAATCACTTCGAGCCCGGGATGCATGATGTCCTGAATGACTGTTTCCTTAGGCTGTGCCATGGCGACTCCGTCTGTCCATCATCCTGTCAATGAGAATGGCTCGGCAACTCGTCGTGCACATGATTTTCTATCTTGTGGTGAATCTCGCCGGATGCCGTGACCGGATCCACATGCACCGTGGCTCCGGACAGATAATCCAAGTGGTGAAGCAGCTCGTGACGGACGGCCAGCGCGATATCGTGACCACGTTCAATGCTGAGATCTGCATCAACGGCGAGATTCAGCTCGGCATGCAATCGGTGCCCGACCCACCGCACGCGCACTTCCGTCACTTCCTCGACGCCGGACGTCCGGCGGGCGGCATCTTTCACCTCCTCGACGATGGCGGGGTCCACCGCATCGAGGACGCGCATTAACACGGCCTTCCCCGACGTCAACGCGATCCTCACAATGACGAGCGCGATCAGCAAGCCGACCACGGGATCGGCCAGCGGGTATCCAAGCCAGAGACCGGCGACGCCGGCCAGCACCGCCAGGCTGGTGAGCGCATCCGCTCGGGCATGGTGACCATCCGCAACCAGCGCCTCGCTGTGGATCTCGCGCCCGACCTTGATTCGAAGTCGGGCCACCCCTTCATTGGCGAGAGCCCCGATGACCGCCCCGAGCGCCACAGCCGGCAGATAGTGCACCGGCTGAGGATCGAAGAACCGGGTGACCGCTTCGTAGGCCACCACGGCCGCGCTGGCGAAGATCGTCACGACGATCACCACGCCCGCCATGTCCTCGACCCGGCCGTAGCCATACGTGAACCGCTCCGTCGGGCGGCACCGCGTCAGGGCGAAGGCAACCCAGAGCGGGACGGCGGTCAGTGCGTCGCCAACGTTGTGAATCGTATCCGCCATCAACGCGACGCTGCCCGAGAAGATCGCGAGCAGGCTCTGCGCCACCGCGGTGGCCAGCAAGACGACCAAGGACCACTTGACGGCCCAGATCCCGCGCTGCGACGTCAGCAAGACCGGATCGGTCGCGCCGTGGGCGTGGGAATGATCATGGGCACTGTGCTCGTGGGAATGCGCCATACTCAAATCCAGGTGCGTGGTCTCAGGTCGCGCATACGTCGTTCCTGGTTCCGGGTCGACGCTGATGCCTTTGTCTGTCATCCCTGTGAAGCCTGCCCGGCCAGTTTCAAGCCGGGGGCAGGGATCCAGGAAACACCCGAGAAAGATGGATTCCCGCTTTCGCGGGAATGACGGAGAAGGGAGCGCGGATGCCTGCCTGCGAAAGCAGGGATTCCGCAGGCATGACGAGTATAGGTTTCACGTCTCAGTCCTCAGTCCTGACTGCTCACGTGACCACCGTCGCCTTGTCCCTGCCGCAAAACTTCTTCAGCGCCAGGAGATCGACCGCCGCCCGGACGAGCGGCGTGACCACCTCGTCGATGGGTTCCGTCACCGCATCCCTGCGGTACCGTTCCACGTACAGCCTGAGGGTGGCCCCTTCGGTTCCGGTGCCCGACAGGCGTGTGACGATACGTGACCCGTCGGCAAGGATGATGCGGATCCCCTGCTTGGCTGTGACAGTGCCGTCGACCGGGTCGGTGTAGCTGAAATCATCGGCCTTGGCCACGTGACTCCCGGCACATGCGGTCCCGGCAAGACCGGGAAGCTTTTCCCGCAGGACCGCCAGCATCTCTTGCGCCGGTCCCGTGTCCAGCCCCTCGAAGTCGTGACGCTGGTAATAGCTCCGGCCGAACCGTTTCCAGTGCGCCTCGACGATCTGCGAGACCGACTGTCGAGCGGCCGCCAGAATCGAGAGCCAGCTCAGGACGGCCCACAAGCCATCCTTCTCCCGCACGTGATCCGACCCCGTGCCGAAGCTTTCCTCACCACAGATCGTGCATTTGCCGGCATCCATCAGGTTTCCGAAGAACTTCCAGCCGGTCGGCGTCTCATAGCAGGGAATGCCGATCGCCTCGGCAACCCGATCGACGGCCGTGCTCGTCGGCATCGACCGCGCGACGCCGGCCAGGCCCCTTCGGTATCCCTGGATAGCGCGCTGGGCGTGCTCGGTGATCACGGCGAGGGAGTCGCCCGGCGTCACGAAACAGCTCGGGCCAAGAATCAGGTTGCGATCGCCGTCTCCGTCGCAGGCGGCGCCGAGGCCCGGGGCGTCCGGCTGCGCCATCAGCCCCACGAGATGCGCCGCGTGGACCAGGTTGGGGTCGGGATGGTGCCCCCCGAAGTCCTCCAGGGGCGTGCCGTTGATGACGGAATCCGCCGGAGCCCCGAGCCGCTCGATCAGGATATGCCGCGCATAGGGCCCGGTGATGCCGTGCATGGCGTCGAAGACGACACGGAATCCGCCCTGAAAGAAGCGCCGGAGCGCGTCGAAGTCGAACAGCGTCTCCATCAGGGACGCGTACTCGGCCAGCGGGTCGATCACAATGACCTGGGTCCCGCCGATCGAGCTCGTCCCTTCACGGTCCAGATCGATGTCCGCCGTCTCGATCAGCCGGTACGAGGTGATGCGCCTCGATTCATCATAGATGCGCTCGGTGATCGCCTCCGGCGCCGGCCCCCCGTTGCGAATGTTGTACTTGACGCCGAAGTCTTCATCCGGCCCGCCGGGATTGTGGCTCGCCGACAAGATCAAGCCGCCCAGGGCGCCCCGGTGCCGGATCACGGCGGACATCGCCGGCGTGGACAGCAAGCCTCCCCGCGCCACGAGGAGGCGACCCACCCCGTTACCAGCGGCGATCCGGACGATGGTCTGAATTGCCGTGCGGTTGTGGTACCGCCCGTCTCCCCCGACCACGAGCGTCTGCTCGGCCAGGTCGGCGCCCTCACCGGCTCGCACGGCGTTCAGCACGGCCTGGACGAAATTCTCCAGATAATGCGGCTGGGTGAACACGCGGGTCTTCTTGCGCAGCCCGGATGTCCCCGGACGCTGGTCGGAGAAGGGGGTCGTCTGTACCGTGCGTATGTCGGATGACGGCGTCATGTGAGACACGATCAGGAACCGGGCTCAGAAGGGAAGCTTGAATCCTCCCGGGAGCTTCTTGGGGAGCGCCTTGGGAGCGGCGCCCTGCTTGAGGAGCCCGCCCAACACGTCGTTACCCTGCGTCAGTCGCTTCGCCAGGTCGCCGTTGACGGCATCCAGCCCACCGAGGTTTTGCGTGAGGTCCTTGAGGGGACCGTCGACCTTGCCGGAGATCGCGGCGGAGAGGTCCTTCTTCAGATCCGCCGAGAGGTCCTTCACCAGTCTCCCGGCCGCTTGCTGCATGATCGTGTCCAATCCGGACCGAATTCGAACGTCGTAGTCCCGAAGCGTGCCGACAACATCGGCCTCGATGTCGAGGGCGGAGACCCCGCTGATGGCCGAGCTGATGGCTTTGGTCAACCTGTTTGTTTCGTCTTTTTTTCCAGCACTTACGCTTAAGGATCTCAAGTCACTTCTTATGTATGCAGTCAGCGCCTCGCCCTGCATGCCCGCCCGCACCTTGAGATCAGCCAGTCCCTTCGTGACCGTCACCGGCCACGAGGCCTGCTTCGAGACCGGCAAGTCCTGAATGCGATAGCCCAGCACCTGCAAGTTGACGCGATCGCTGGGCCTGACCGGATCGATGTGATCCATGACGCCCCGCAGGGACACTGATTGCAATCCCTTCAGTTGCTCTCCGGCAAACGCGAACGTCAGCGGCTCGCCGAGGACATCCTGGTCCGGTGTCACGTTCTCGATATCGCCGGCGATGTCGCCGACGTCCAGTCTGAGCGACACCCTGGCCCGGCGAATGAGGAAGTCCGGCAGCGGCTCCGCTTCTTTAAACCGCACATCGACGCCTCCGGCTCGGAGCGGCTTGACGACCTCGGGACCGCCGCTCGCGGCGCCGGCCTGCTTGGCGCGCTCGAGGACGGGTGTCAGTCGGTCATACCACGCCGCCCCCTGGCGCGCCCAGTCCCCGATGACCTGGCCCAGGAGCGTCTCGCTCAGGTTGGCGAGCCCCTCGGGCGACAGACTGTACTTCTCCTGGAGGCGGCGCAGATCGGCCTGCGGAGCCTTCTTGACCCGTTCCAGCTTGGCCTTCAGGGAACCGAGCTTCTTTTCGAGATCGGCCTTGGCGTTCTTCAGCGCTGCGAGATCCCTCTGAATGTCATCCTTGATGGACTGGACCTCGCCGATCCCCCCGAGCGCACCCGTCACGCCTCCCTTGGTCGCCCCCTTGAGCCTTTCGATTCGAGCGCGGTATTGGTCGAAGGTCTCCTTGCCGGGCAGCTCCGTCAATCGCCGGTCCCACGACTCCCGGGCGCCCTCCACATCCGCCTTCAGCTCATTGATCAGTTTCAGGGTCTCGAGCTCTTCGTTCGCCAGGATCTGATTCACGTCGGGAATCTCGAAGGTCGGCATGGTAAAGGAGACACCCAATCCTCCTGCGGATTCATCGGTCCCCTTTTCTTTGGCCCGTTCCTCGATCGCCCCGGACGACTCGCGGGGCGTTCCAAGGCGGACCCCCTCGGCCGTCAGCTCTTGCACGATGACCTTTCGGCGCCACAGGTTGAACCCGTCGAGACTCGCCGCCAGCCGCGCGATCTCCACCGCGTTGGTCATCGGCTCCTCGGGGCTCGTGACCTGGAGGCCCGTGAGGGTCAGACCCGCGGGGACGAGCGAGAGATCCGCCGCCTCGAGCTCGACCTTGGCCCCGACCAACCGCGTCCCCTGGTCCTCGATCGCGCGCTCCACGATACCGTCGACGAAGAGGAACCAGAAGCCCGCCAGCACGGCCAGCAGGACGACGAACACCGCCAGCCCCCCCCAGCGAATCCATTTCCTCATGCACTTCCTCCGAATCCGGAAATGGATTGATAGGCGTTGTAGAGCTTGCTGGCTTTGAACATCTGCATGAGCCGGGTCCGGTGCACCCACGCGAGGACGTGGGCACGGTACCGCCGGATCAGCAGGTTGGAGAGCGCGTAAAAAGGTACGAAGGCCGCCAGGGAGAAGACCAGGCCGCCCATCACGATGGAGTTATTGAAGCGCTCGAGCCGCCAGACCGTGGAGTTGTACAGGGAGGTCCAGAGGTCCTGGAGCGACCCTGCGGTCAGGAGGGCGAGACCGAGGCGATGGAACAAGGGATCGAGCAGATACGCCAACCCGGAAAAAAACACGAGTCCGAGGAGGAAGGCCGAAAGATTCACCCGAAGCACGAGCACCAGGAGCAGCACGACAAGATTGTGCACGCTCCAGAGAGGGGTGAGTCCCGCCACGAGGGCGAAGCAAAACCCCAGGGAAATCTGTCCGGGCTCGGTTTCGGAGCTCAGGACCCTCAGTAACTTGGCAACCGTTCGCACCATGCAGCTGGTCCCTCAAAGTAGATTCGCGTAGGTGGCAATCTTGCCTGCCTGCATGTACCGCGTTGGGCTCACGTTTGTCAATTCGCGAGGCCCGCGGAGACGGACGCACATGCCGGGCTTCGGCTTGGGGATTGCCCCCTACTTTCCGTCCCGCTCGAAGGCGCCTCGCTGCTCTTTGAGACCCGCAGCCGAAAACACCAGGTCTTTGATCGGGCACTCTGAGCAGAGCGGCGCCTTCGCAGCGCCTCGTGGATAGCGGCTGTAGACCGTGACGGCTCTGAGCTTCCCGCCTTGCACCAGCTCGACGAAGGCCACGGCATCGTCCAGCGTCGCCGCCTTCCACACGACGGCGCGCAGCTCTCCACGCGGTTCACGCAACGGAATCGTGACGACGTAGTCCCCGGCCTCCAATTCGTGGCGCGGATCCTCCAAGCCACGCGTCACGCGTTCGATCGTCCGGCACAACCGTTCGAGGTTCTCCGCAAGGTCTCGATTGTCTTCCTCGCCCCCGACCGGAAGCCCGGATTCGCAGAGCTCCAGCATCAGGTGAACGGGCTCCATGGGGTCCTGAAGGACGGCGACCGTCACCGTCGTCTCATCGACCCCAAGCGCCGAGAGGGGCACGGTCATCACCGCCGGTGCCGTGGTGCCGGCGCCGGCCGGCTCGAGATCCGTCAGTCCGGTGGCGAGCGGCGCGCAGAGGAGGGCCAGACAGACGGCGAGGCGGACAGCTTTGCTCCCTGGACAACGCATCACCTCGTTCCTTTCATGCTCTGTGTATCAATCACGCCGGGATTACGCAAGTCCGATGTTCCCGTCCACGCCAACGACGGATCCCATGCGGGTGATGGCGGTGATCGGCTACGATTTCACCAGCGCGACGCCGAGGACCACGACGCCCAGCCCCACCAGGAGCGCCACGCGCGCGATCCATGGCGCCACATGATGGAGCACCCCTCCCGATGCGCCGGGCGCCCCGGACGACGACGTCAGTCGCCGCAGCCTAAGCGGTCCCAACCAAAAGTCGTGCGCGGCGGTCAGAAGGATCAAGAGCCCGACCAGGCTCAGCTTCGCCTTCAAGACGACAAGCCAGGGCCCTGCCGAGCCCAGCTTGTCCGTCCGGCCCGACAGCAGGATCGGGCCCGTCAGCACGAGGACGGCGACTGAGACCCAGACGAGCACGCGGAAGCGGCGTCCCACGTCATGAAAGAGCTGTTGCCGGTCGCCCACCAGCCCGCCCTGCCCCTTGAGCAGGGGGACCAGCACGACCGACAAAAAGACCATGCCCCCGATCCAGGCGATCGCGGCAAGGAGGTGTAGGCTGAGCGCGACCGTGATATTCATGTCCGTGCGGTGGCTGGAGCGCCCGTCAGTCAGCCGGCCGGCGCCCTCCGTCGACTCGGTAATGCAGGTGGCAGGCCACACAGGCACGGAGCACGTGGTTCAGCTTCGGCATGATGCGATCATAGTCCCCGGAGGGCAGGACCCGCGCCAGCTCCTCGGCCGCCTCGTGGTGGGCCATGGCCAGGTCGTGGTACTCCGGAGGAAACTCCTCCGGCCGTTGCCGTTGCATGGCTTCGCGGTGCTTGAAGAAGCCCAGGTGCAGCTCGGTCAACCCGCCGGCGCGCTCGAAGTCCTTTCGACTCATCGCCTCCACGATCTGCTGCAGGCTCTCCAAATGCTGCAGCATGACCGCGCGATGCTCGCGCGCGGCGTTCTCGTCCAACGGGATGGTGTCTCGCGTATCCTGGATCGTGGCGATCGCGGAGGCTCCTCGATCATGGGCATGAGGGTGGGACTCGGGCGCTGGGTGATTGACGCAGCCCATCCCGACGACGGAACAGAGGCCCACGACGAACGCTCGCATCATGTCCAGGACGCGCTCCTTAGATCTTTCCGCCAGGATGGCAACGAAAACAATTTGCGAAGCGGCCGCGGTGCTCGCCCTTGCCCAGCGCGATCAAGTTCCGCACGGCAGCGTTCTCCAGCACCGGCACCGTGCCGCGTTTGGCCGCACCCATGTCATGACAGCCCGCGCAAGCGCGCGTCCCTGTCGCCTGGAAGATCCAGTTGCCGTGAGGATTCCTGATCGGCCTCATCTCCTGCGCCTCCGCCTTCTCCACCATCCCCTCGGGTGACCGCTCTGCAACAATGCCGACACCATATGAAAGAACGCCACCCAGGATAAGTGCGCTACACCACGCGAGGGGTCGGGTCATCTCATCGGCCCTCCTCACTTCATTCATCCGTCACGCGTGACGCGTGACGCGTCACGGTCTTCACGCGAGATACGCCGCGAGAATGCCCGAGAGAACGATCCCGTCGAAGGTGCCCGCCCCCCCGATGCTCGCGATACCCGTGGAGATCCTGGGGATCTCCTTGAGATTCAGCAGGTCCGCGCCGATGAGCGGGCCCAGGACCCCGGCGACGAAGGCGACCGGCACGCGCTCCTCCGGGGCCAGGAGTATCGCCGCCAGCACGGCCACGATCGGAGGCACCAGCGAGGGCATCGCGATGCCGATCCCGGGAACCGGCTTCGAAATCCAAAAACACACCGCGACGTTAATGGCCGTCGCCAAGCACAAGGCGACGACGGCCTGCCAGCCGGCGATCACGACGTAGAGAGTTTCGTACCCCGCCAGCGTCAGCGGAACGAGACAGCCTCCGACGTTGACCGCGATGACGGTCTCCCTCTGGAGACGCTCCAGATGAGGCCACCACCGGTACAGGCCGAACATGGAGAGCGGGTGGACGGCGACATCCTCGGTCCGAACGATGCGCTTGACCGGGAGATTGATCGCGCTGCCGAGGAAGATGGCCACCATGGCAAGCAACGCGACGTCGGGCGCCAGCCGAAGCTTCAAAAGGGCGGTCGCAAAGAGCTGCCCGAAGAGCAGGGGGAGCAGCACCAGCAGAACGAGAAAGACCGCGAGCGGCAGGCAGCCGGGACCCATGACATCGCAGCGAGGAGCGTCGAACGCGAAGCGACAAGTGAACTCTAAAGATCAATTATGCCCGTGATCCTACTTGCTTCCGTCAAAAAAGGCAACGCGAAGCCGTGAGCCTGGTTCAGGGTACGTCGGTCTGTGCTCCCTGCTACTTACACACCGGATCGTAGATCATCAGGATCGTCACCCCGCGCTCCGTCGAAAGCGGCGGGACATCGTAATGTTCGGGCATCATGCGATAGCTGCCCGGTCCGAACAGGTGCCCCTCGCTTTGGTACTGACCGTCCAGCACGTAATGCTGCACGATCCCGCGATGGCCGTGCGGGCTGACCTCCCCGCCGGCCGGGATGCGCACGATCATCGTCTTCGCGCCGGTGTCGGGCTGGTCGCGGAGGATTTTCACGTCCGCAGGACCGGGGAACTCACGGAGCTCCGACCAGCCCATGTAGGCCGTATGGTGAACGACATCTTTCATCGTGGGACCTCCGGCATGGCGACATTCTTCTCGGCAGATCGCTGAAAACGCCGTCAACGAAGAAACCTGGCTCGCGATCGATCACGCGCTTGCGGGAACGGGCTTCAGCGCTTCAATTCTTTGCTGGACGACCTCGGGGTCCTTGATCCCCCGCAAACGCATCCATCGCTCACCATCCACCGCATACACCAGCAGGGTACCGATGCCGAAAAAACCCGCGATGGGGCCCTGGTGCACCGCCATGGATTGGATATCCCGATGCGCAATGGACTCCGTTTCCTTCCCAGTGTACCCGTTTCGTATCGCGACCTTGTTCGGAGTGATGACATAGCAGGCCCAGCGCCGTATCAGGACGACACAGGACAGGAGAAAGACCGCCCCGAGAAACCACGCCCAGGACCCCGGCACGTCGAAGGTCACGAACAACGCGCCCCTGAAGGCGGCCAGCGCGCTGAAGAAATACAGCCACGTGAACTGGCTCCAGGCCGGGTAGGAACGCCAGATGATCGGCTCGTTGTCCGGTTGTGTCATGGGAGGGGTTCCGGTCATTCGCCGCAGCACTCCCCCTCAGCGTGGTGCATGCCGCCCCGAGGCCCGCGCCCCTCCCCGGAGCCGCGCGGCCCGCCGCGTCCCTTGCCATCGCCGCGGTGCATGCCGGGGCCGTGTCCCCCATCTGCGAAGCCCTTTACATATTGCATCACGGTCCAGATCTCTTGGTCCGAGAGGATGCTGCCGAACGCGATCATGCCGGTGCCGGGCGAGCCGTTCTTGATGACCCAGAAAATCTCGCCCTCCGTCCGATGTCGCCACATGCCCTGGTGAAGGAAGTTACGAGGCGCGGGCTTCAGGTTCGCCGCGGCCGGGCCGTCTCCGGCCCCCGTCATCCCGTGGCAGTTGAAGCATGTCCCCTTGCCCTCGTAGATCGCTTTTCCCTTCTTGATGATCTCCTGGGAATAGGGCAACGGATTCTTCAAGGCACGGGCCGCCTGGAGCTGATCCGGCGGCACGATCGGTTGCATCATGCGATGGCGCTCCTGCGCCGCTGCCGGCGAGGCCAGGATGACGAGGCTCACAAAAAACAACCACTTCGCTCTGTGCGTCTTCATATGCCTATCTCCTTCGCCTGCGTGAATTCGTCAAACCCCGAATACGTGCGGTCGCGTTCCGCCTCGTCCACCGGAACGCCACCAAGACCGTCGATCATCTCGCGATGCTCCGTATATAATGGATGAGCTGCCAGACCTCCTCATCGGGCAGGCCAGGAAAGGCCATCATGCCGGTTCCGATCGACCCATTCTTGATGATCCAGTAGAGCTGGCCGTCGGAAATCTCGCTCATCATCGAGCCGCAGGTGAAGTTGCGCGGCGGCGGCACCAATGCCGCGCCCAGCACCCCGTTCCCGTCGCCCTGCGCTCCGTGACATTGTGCACAAGCCAGGGGCTTGGCCGGCTGCTGGAACAGCGTTTCCCCCGCCTTGATGTGGCTCTTCGAAGCCGGCAGGGGGTTCGTCATGCTCTGGAATTTACCGGGCGCCTTGGCGGTCTTTCGCGGTTGCGGGCAGACGCCCAGGGGCTTGCCGTTCGTTCCGGCAGCGGCCTGTGCGACTTGTGGCGCGCCCTTGAACGTTGTCTTGAGGTAGGCAATCACATCCGCCACGCCCTGCTGGCCGATCGTCAGGTTCCAATAGGGCATGGTCGGCGACTTCCCGACGCTCCGGCCGCCATGGTTGATGACGTTGTGCAGATAGTCCATGGGCAGCTTGTCGAAGGCGATCTTGGCGTGCATGGCCGGTTTGGGCACGAGCCCCGAAGCGGCCGGCCCGTCGCCCATGCCGGTGGCGCCATGGCATTGGGAGCAGTACTGCTTGTAGAGCACGGCCCCG
>JBFKNO010000061.1:0-11937 GCA_041629275.1 Nitrospiraceae bacterium | reverse complement strand
TGGCGTTCATCTTGTTCCTGCAACGGCGGATCAAGGCCTAGCTTGCGCGGGGACCGGCGCTTCGAGCACGGAGGCGCGCAGACGCCACAAGAGCCAGAGGCCGGGCAGCGCAACCAGGAAGGTCGTCGAGAAGAACACCCCCCATCCGACGGCCTCCACCAGGAACCCCGAGGGAGGGCCGACGAAGACCCGGCCGATCGACGCCACCGCGGACAACAGGGCATACTGCGTCGCGGTGAAGCGGTGATCGCAAAGGCCCATGAGAAAAGCGACGAAAGCCGCCGTCCCCATGCCCCCCGCGATGTTCTCGAAGGCCACCGCGCCGAGCATCAGCACATAGCTCTTCCCCACCCAGGCGAGCGCCACGAATACCAGGTTGGAGACCGCCTGCAACGCCCCGAAGAGCAGGAGCGACCAGAACAGCCCCAGGCGCACCATCAGGGACGCGCCGATCAGGAGCCCCAGCAGGACGGAGCCGAACCCCATCACCTTCAACCCCAGCCCGATCTCGGTCTGCGAGAACCCGACGCCCCGTTCGAGGAACACGGCCGTGAGCGATCCCGCGAAGGCATCACCGATCTTGTAGAGCACGATGAGCAGCAGAAGCCAGATGGCCGCGGGCCTGCCCAGGAATTCGAGCAAGGGCTCCTTGTAGGCCTTGGGCAGCGTGCGGGGCGCGGCCGGCTGCTCGAAAGGATCGGGGCTGAAGAGGATCGTGGCCATCCCGA
The DNA here is from genome assembly GCA_041629275.1 of Nitrospiraceae bacterium. Lineage (GTDB taxonomy): Bacteria > Nitrospirota > Nitrospiria > Nitrospirales > Nitrospiraceae > JBFGRM01. The sequence continues at coordinate 11,209 of JBFKNO010000061.1, read as the reverse complement.
TCGTCATGAGGCCGGCCATGATGAGGTACGTGTTCCGGTACCCGATCTGATCACCCAGAATGATGCCGAACGCGCCGGAGGCCAGCATGGCGATGCGGTAGCCAAGCACCGAAGTGCTGGCGCCGAACCCCCGCTCGGCGGGGGCGAGAATGTCCGCCCGGTATGCGTCGAAGGCGACGTCCTGGGACGCCGACGCGAAGGCGACGAAGAGCGCCAGCGCCCCGAGCACCCAGAGGCCCGTCGGGCTGTCCGGGTTCAGGGTGGCCATGACGGCGATGCCCAGGAGGAGCAGGACTTGCGTCAGGAGGATCCAGCCGCGGCGGCGGCCGAGCCCCGGTGGGATGAAGCGATCCATGAATGGCGCCCAGAGGAACTTGATGGTGTACGGCAGCCCGACGAGGGTGAACAGGCCGATGGTGCTGACCGCGACCGCATCGACGCTGCTCAGCCACATCTGCAGCGTCCCGCCGCTGAGCGCGAGCGGCAACCCGGAGGCAAAGCCCAGCGGGAGGAGGACTGCCACCCGTCGATTGGCGAATGCCTGGAGAATCTCTGCGCCCTTGGCGGACAGCGGGGTCATCTCAGCGTGGCGGAAGCGAGGTGAAGGGGCCTGCCGGGCGCTGGCGGCAAGAGGCTCAGCAGGGTTGTCCGTTGAACAGGCAGGGCTTGAAGCGGGACGAGTCGAAGTCGACGTTTTCCTGGTACACGCGCTCGTTGCCGTTCACTCCGTCCATCTCGGGATCGTTGTACATCGTATGATTCCACCAGTAGAAGAGCGGGAAGGCCTGGGTGTAGTAGACCGGATTTCCGTAATTGCTCCGCGCGTGATCCTCGACCATCCGGCCCGTCACGTAGTCCACCTTGCCGTCGCCATTCAGCGAGTACAGGAAAATGAACATCCGGGACTCGTGGTCGTAATGTTCGTCGAGGCGGGTTTCGACATCGGGCTCGACCGGGAGGGCGCTCGTCGCACCCCTCCCGCTCGCCGGCGCGAGCAGGCAGAGACTCAGTATGGCCAATCCAACGAGGAGATTCGTCACTCTCACGCCTGTACCTCCCTGTCGACGTCGATGCGGAGCCGGGAGAAGGGTACATCTCGTGTCGTGGTTGTGCCTCCGAGATGATACGGGACGATCGGCACTGTGTCAACGGATCCGCCGAATCCTGCGAGGCGCGCCCGCGCGCTGACGTCCTCGCCCCCGATGGTTCCGCCTCTTGTGGCACCGTCGCCGCACGCCCTATAATGCCGACGCCGTGGCAACCTCGAGACCCAGAGCTTCGCTCCACACGGTCGGGTGCCGCCTCAACCAGGCGGAGACAGCGCTCCTTCGCGCGCGCCTGCAGGAAGGCGGCTACGACCTCGTGGAGTTCGGTATGCCGACCGATCTGCTCGTCCTGAACACCTGCTCCGTGACGGAGAACGCGGAGAAGGATTGCCGGTACGTGATCCGACGCACGCTCCGGCACTCCCCCCGGGCCTTTGTCGCCGTGACAGGCTGCTACGCGCAGACCGGCGCGGAGGCGCTGGGGCGGCTGCCGGGCATCGACCTGATCGTCGGCGGCCAGTACAAGATGAGCCTCCCCGAGCTGCTGCCGAGCCCCGCGACGCTCCGGAAGCGCCCGTCGCCGCAGGTCCTGCACACGAAGCGCATCGACCGGGAGGAGTTCGTCCACGAGGGCATCGCCGACTACCGCTCGGTCCGGGCGAACCTCAAGATCCAGGACGGCTGCAACTTCATGTGCTCCTTCTGCATCATTCCCTTCGCACGCGGCCGCGAGCGGAGCCGCCGCCTGGACGACATCCTCCGCGAAGCCGAAGGCTTGGCCGCGAAGGGGCACAAGGAGCTGGTGTTGACCGGTGTGAACATCGGCCGGTACGACCATGCGGGGCACGGGATCCTCGAGGTGATCCAACGGCTCGAGGCGATCCCCGGGATCGCACGGATCCGCGTGTCGTCCATCGAGCCGACCACGATCCCGGAGGCGCTGCTGGACTACATGGCGACGTCTCCCAAGCTCTGCCGCTACCTCCATGTGCCGCTCCAGAGCGGGGACGACGAGATTTTGCGGGCCATGCACCGCCGCTATGGCGTCAAGGAGTACCGCGACTTCGTCGAGGCGGCCCTGCGGCGCGTCCCGGACCTGGGGCTCGGCACGGACCTGATGGTGGGCTTCCCCGGCGAGGACGAGCGGCGATTCGCGAGCACCCTGGCACTCGCGTCGGACCTGCCCTTTTCCTACTTGCACGTCTTCAGCTATTCGCCGCGGCCCGGGACCGCGGCGCTCCGCCTGGGAGATTCGGCGCCCGCCACGCTCGTGGCCGCGCGGAGCCGGCGACTGTCGGAGCTGTCCCGGGCCAAGCGGCTGGCCTTCTACCAGCGGTACGCGGGACGCACGCTCCCGGTCCTGTTCGAGGAGACGAATCGTGATGGCCTTGCGGTCGGTCTCACCGGGAACTACATCCGGGTCGGCGTCCGGAGCCGAGAGCCTCTGACCAATACGATCCGGGACGTCGTCCTGAGCGGAAGCATGGACGGGCTTGCGCTCGGACGGCTTGCCGTGGGAGAAAGAGCAGGATTGTCGATGCTCGGAGCGTCTTGATGGCCATTCCGCTTCCCATGGCACCACAGCACATCGACCCGGCAGACGCGCCGGCGGACCGAGCCCCGGCGACGGCTGGGCGCGCCGCCCCGGTCCTCGTGCACATCGAGACCTTCGGCTGCCAGATGAACGAGTACGACACGGAGATCGTGCGCACCCTGCTCAAAGCCCGCGGCTTCGGCCTGACGAAGGATCGCGACGGGGCGGACGTCATCCTCCTGAACACCTGCGCCGTCAGGGAGCACGCGCACACCCGCGTCTACGGGCACCTGGCGGAGCTCAGAGCGGTGAAGAAACGGCGCCCGCTTATCGTCGGCGTGCTCGGATGCATGGCGCAGAACCTCAAGCAGGAGCTTGCGGAGACCGAGCCGCTCGTCGACGTCCTGGTCGGCCCCGACGGCTACCGGCGCCTCCCCGACCTGCTCGAGAGGGCCGTCGACGCCCGGGGCCGCGGGCGGGCCGAGAGGGGCCTGGCCGTCGACCTCTCCGAATACGAGACCTACGAAGACATCCTGCCGGAACGCGTCGAGGGGGTGAACGCCTGGATCGCGGTCACGCGCGGATGCGACAACTTCTGCACGTTCTGCGTCGTGCCCTATACCCGGGGCCGCGAACGCTCGCGCGACCCCGAAGGCATCCTGCGGGAGGCCGAGCGCCTTCTGGCGCAGGGGTACAAGCAGATCACGTTGCTCGGCCAGAACGTGAATTCGTATCGCCAGGGCGGGTGGGATTTCGCGCGTTTGATCACCGCCGTCGCCGACCTGCCCGGGCTCGAGCGTGTCCGTTTCACCTCGCCGCACCCGAAGGACTTCCCCCCGGCCCTCCTCGAGGCCGTGGCGGCTCATCCGCGGATCTGCAAGCACATCCACCTCCCGCTGCAGGCCGGCAGCGACCGCATCCTGGAGATGATGGACCGCACCTACACGCGTCGCGAGTACCTCGACCTCGTGGAGGACATCCGGCGGCGCATCCCGGGCGTCGCGCTCACGACGGACATCATCTGCGGATTCTGCAGTGAAACGGAGGAGGACTTCCTCGCCACGATGCGGACCGTCGAGAACGTGGGGTACCACAGCGCTTTCATCTTCAAGTATTCCGAACGGAAGAATACGATCGCGGCCCGCAAGTTTCCGGACGACGTGCCCGACCAGATCAAGACCGACCGCGTCAGCCGCCTCGTGGAGCTCCAGCGGGGCATCTCTCTCGCGATCAACCGGTCGCTGGTGGGAACGACGGTGTCGGTTTTGGTCGAAGGGGATGCGAAGCGATCCCCTCGCCAGTGGATGGGGCGAACGGATGGCAACGTGACGGTCGTGTGGGAGAAACGGGAGCACCACGCCGCACGCGGCATGATCGTGCCCCTGATGATCACCGGCGCCTCGGCCGCGACCCTGTCCGGCGAGCCTGCCCCCCCCGCAGCCCTAGGGAACGACTGTATTCACGACCCTACAGTGCCCGACTTTTCCGTGCATGCAGCGCCCGTCCTCACGAAGAGTGCGCGAGCCCCTTGGCAGCGGAATGGCCCCGGCTGAAGGAGGCCGGCAAGACAAGAACACTGACACGGACGCCTTCGCGGCCATAGAGCCCGCTCCGCACCCCTGCTGGTGCAACGAGCCGTCAGGCCTTCCTCACGTGTTGTCCTTATAAATCAATGCCTTGTATGAACCGCGAGAGCGCGGGTTGCCTCGGATCGGACGGGGCGGCAGGCCGGTGGGTGGGCTCCACGCCTCCGCTGAAAATTAAGATTTCATGGACTGTATGGCGATTACGGCTACAATTCCAATTGGCATACTCGTTGCTAACATCGAGCGTGCGCACCAGCCAAGGCAACCGAGTTGTCCAGTCGCTCGGTTCCATATGTTCCACAACCTACCATTTCGCTCGAGGGGAACATCGTATGAGCGTGGAGTCGTTGATCGCCATGGCACTGCTTGCCTGGCTCTTGGTCAGTTTCGTGTTAATGGGCCTGGGAATCTGGTAACAAATTTCGGCACTCCTCCGGATCCGACCGCACGACCTTCCGCCGAGGTGTATATTTGTAGAAACATCAGCGGGAGGGTCTCATGCGCCGCACCCAATCAGATCTCCTCAAGATCACGTCCGTCTTCGTCCTCGCAGCCCTCCCTGTTTCCTGGCTGACCGGATGCGCCTGGTCCCAGCATGTCGCCGGGGTCATTCATGAGGATGCGGACGGCGTCGTCTACCTGGAAGAGGTGCTGGACCTCGCGTTCAAGGCTTCCCACCCGGTCCAGCTCGAGCAGGCAAATATCGCGGGGCTTCTGAGCGGGATCCGCATCGAGCAGCCCCTCCGGCCGGCGGCCGGCTCGAAGGCCTCGGGGTCGCCCAGCCAGGCCGTTTTCTCGGAGAAGCAGATCCAATTTCTCAGCCCCCTGCTGACAGCCGCCCTCGCCAAGGCATCTCCCGAGAACCGGATCGTCTTCCGCAGCTTTGACAACGGCTCCCCTCCGCGGGTGACGGCCGGGACCCTCTTTGCTCATGACTCCAGGCTCTATGTCACCGTCACGCATTTCCGCGAGCAAGTGACCGACAAGCACGCGTCGAAAGCGTCGTTCAACCTGCCCCCCTCCGAACGGATGGCGAGCCTCTTGTTCGATTTCGTGCCCGAGGACGCCGGAGGCCCGGCGGATCATCGGCCTCCTGGAGCGCCGGACATGGCGCTCCTCACGACCCTCGCCGTCGATGTCGCGAAGCTGGCGCAGCCTTCTCCGTCCCCTGTCCAGGAGGTCGGCGGCGATGCCGCCGAGAAATCGAAGCCGGCCGCCGCGGGACCGGCCGGGCCGCCGCAGTCCGCCGAGATCGCCGCGCCCGCTGCCATCGAGGCCGCCGCGAAGGCCTACCGCGTCAAACTGCAGGAGCTTCAGGACGCCAACCGGCTCTTGGGTCAGAGGATGGCGGAAAGTCAGGCCTTGCAGGAGGATCTTCGTATCCTGAGAGAGAGGCTCGCGGAGCACAGAACGCTGATCGACCGGCTCAAACAGAGCAAAAAGCAGAACAAGAAGAAGGGGCGCTGACGCGACGAGGCTATTTGACCTCGACGAGCTCCTGGTGCAGCAGCACCACCTCGCGTGACAGCGGCTGCCGGAACTTCATCCTGCAGAAGCAGGCGTAGGTGACGTAGGTGTCCTGCAGGCAATAGAGCGCGACCTCCCTCCACTGCCCCTTGGCCCACATGCCTGCGACTTGATCGCCGCTGCCAGACTTGGTTCCGACCCCCAGCGCGCGCGCGAGCACGTCGAGCTTCACCCACCCGCGGTTGTCCCAGTTGCTCCAGACCGCCATCGTATCGAAGACGGGCTCCGTCCTGAATCTGGCCAGACTGATGTCGACACTGGGCTTGACCTGGTGAACGATCGACCGTTTCTTGATGAAGGGCAGATCGAAGCCCAGCCCGTTGTGCGTAACGTAGAGCGAGGGGCGATGCTCCCCGACCTTGGCCCAGAAGCCGCGCAGAATGTCCGCCTCGCTGTCCCCGAACCAGCAGACGGATCCCCGTGGCTCCATCTCGTTGGAGAACCACAGTGTGCCGATGCAGGCGATCCGGCTGAACGTGCCGTCGAAGGCCGAGCGCTCGTAGGCCTCGTCCTCGCGCAGGCGCTGCGCCTCGGCGTCCGCCCGGCTGAACAGATCCGGGAGCTCCGCCCCTTCGGGATCGCGCGAATCGGGACCGAGCCCGACGAGCTTCTCCCATTCCTCGCGCGGCGCCTGTAGCGTTTCTATGTCCAACACAACAATCATGGCGTACGCACGTAATTAGGTAAGGCGGTAATTAGGTAATTGCGGAATAGAAAAGGGAGCGTTGGCTTGGTGTCCAGTTACCCAGTTACCCACTTACCCACTTACCCAATTTCGCCCTCCTCTCAGACCAGCGACCTGAACATGATCACGGCATCTTGATACGTACCGTCTTCCTGCTGGATCGCGCCCGGGATCACGCCCAGGTCCCGGAACCCGAGCTTCCGCCAGAGATGGTACGCGGCCTGGTTCTCGGCAAAGACCAGGTTGAAGATGACGCCGCGGTATCCCAAGCTCTTGGCGTAATGCTGCATGGTCGCGCCGAGCAAGAACCCAAGCCCCTTGTTGCGCCAGGCCGGCGCGACCACGAAGCCGGCGTTGGCGATGTGCTTGGACCGGCCCGGCCAATTGGGCTTCAGATAGAACGCGCCTAACATCTCGGCGTCGCGGTTGCGGTCCTTGGCGTAGACGACGACGGTGCTCTTGCCCCGGAACCAGTAGTCCAAAAACTCCTCGTGGTCGGGCATGCGGTGGTGGGGATAGCTCGTCCCTTCCTCGACGATCACGCGATACAGCCTGCGCAAGGGATCCATGTCGCCCTCCGCGGCGAGGGCCAGCTCGATCACGGTCCCGTCTCTGAGCCTCGCTTCGAAGGGGAATCGCATCGGTGCCTCACGTCAGGGCCCCCTCATCCCGGAGCCGTTGGATGAGGGAACCGTCGGCGGGGGGGAAGTCATATTGGTCGAGGTCCTGCGGCGCGACCCAGCGCAGCTCGGCGCAGCCGAGGGCCGCGGGCTCTCCATGCGTGATCGTGCACCGGAAGAAGTGCAGCTCGACCGCCCGTCCCGGATACGCATGCGTCAGCACCGTGTAGGGGACCGGCATCGAGACCCCCACCTCCAATTCCTCCCTGATCTCACGAATCAGGCAGTCCTCCAGGGACTCTCCCCGCTCGCGCTTCCCGCCGGGGAACTCCCACAGCCCACCCAGATGCGCATCCGGTTTTCGCCGGCAGATCAGGTAACGCCCATCCCGCACGATCAGCGCCGCGGACACCTGCACGGGATCAGAAGCGTGACGCGTGGAGAAAGGGGTATCCATGTGTTCAGTTGTCCGTCCGGGCCTCTCCCCACTCCTGACTCCTCACTCCTGACTCCTCACTTGCTTTTGCGAGTGAACGGATACGTCTCGCAGAAGTCCTTCATCGGGCAGAGCAGGCAGTAGGGATCGCGAGCCGTGCAGACCGTGGCGCCGAAATCCATCAGCGCCTGATTGAAGTCGTACCCCTTGCCTTTCGGGATCAAGGTTTCGGACAGGGCCCACAAGCGGGATTTCTGCGCCTTGGGATCGCCCTTCCCGACGAAGACCCGGTGGAGCACCCGCATCACGTTCGTGTCGAGGATGGGCGCGTCCTGGTTGAACGCAAAGGAGCGGATCGCGCCCGCGGTGTACCGTCCGATGCCCTTGAAGGACAGAAGCTCGTCGGCCTGGTCCGGCAGCGCGCCGCCGTACCGCTCCACGGTCTCGCAGGCGATGCTGTGGAGGCGGATCGGCCGGATGTTGTAGCCGAGCGGGTACCAGGTGGCTTTCACCTCCTCCACCGGGGCTTCGGCGAGCGCGGCCAAGCTCGGGTACCGGTCGAGGAACTCGTGGTACTTCGTCATGACGCGGTCGACCTGCGTCTGCTGGAGCATGACTTCTGAGACGAGGATCTTGTAGGGATCGGAGGTCTTTCGCCAGGGCAGGTCACGCCCGTACTCCCGGTACCAGCGAAGGAGCCGCGACTGGAATCGCCGTTTCAGTCCGGGCTCGACCGCGGTGTTCGCGGACCGGCCTTTGCGCCGCGCTTTGGGTTGCTGGGTCTTGCGTCGAGGCATGGCGGGGTCTTGGACCCGGCATTGTAGGTGTGCATGGGCTGAAAATCAATCGACACGGCCGCGCATCCGCCGCCTTGATCCTGGAGCCTGGCTCACCTAGACTGCCGTGGATGGCGGTCTCAAACGCGAAACCCCATGTCGGCAGACAGGGCCTCGTGCGCAACCTACTGGGTCGCCTCGAGCGTGGCCAGTCGCTGCTCCTCTACGGAGGCCCCAAGCTCGGCAAGACCTCGCTCCTGCGACTCCTTGCAGGCCGGCTCAACCACGACGCGGAGGGAGCCGCCGCCTACGTGGACCTGGCGACCTCTCCGCAGCTCGTGCCTGTTCCCTCGTCGGTCCCCCACGCGCGATACCTTCTCATCGACAACTGCGACCAATTGCCGGACGGCGACGCCGCGCGCGCTATCGCCTCCCTGCAGCAGCAAGCCGGTCGTGCCGTCGTCTGGGCCGGCGGCAGGCGATGGCGTGATTTCGCCGCGACCGAGGCCGACGGTGCCGGCCTTCGCGCCCATCCCGTCCCGCTCGCGGTCCTTCTCCCGGGCGAGGCGCGCGAGCTCGCCGGCCAGGGCTTTCGCGCCGACGACCTCGAGTGGCTCTTGTCGCAGGGCGGCACGCATCCCTACTTTCTGGAGATTCTTCGCGATGAGATGCGCGCCGGCCGGGGTGATGCGTCGCGTGACGTCGTGCTGAAGGCGGCGATCACACGACTGGAGCCCTGCTTCAGGGCCTGCCTGCTGGCCCTCCGCACCCCGACGGAAGCCCGCGTCCTCGACTACCTCGTCCGCCGGGCCGCGCCGCTCAACCCGAAAGCCGTCTCGCAGGCGCTCGACCTGCCGACTGTCAAACCGGAGGCCGACGTCCTGGCCTACCTCGGATTGATCAGCCGCTGGAATATGAACGAGGGGGCGGTCCTGCAGGTTGGCTCGGGAGCCTTCGTGACCTGGTACGTGGCGCGAGCCGGGGGCGACCGGACCTCCGCATGAAGGACACCATCGGTTCAGGACCTGATGCCCCGCGGTATTCGACCCGGCCATTTCCGGCGTACCGGTTTCTCCCGGGGCGCAGCCCGCACCCGCGTCGTCATCCGGACGGCCACAGCGTCGGCCGTCCCGAGCCGACGCCGGCCCCGGTGACCGTGACGAACTGGCCAAGCTCGGAGTGGTATCGCTACGGGGTCGATCTATTCAACTACGAATTCTGGTGGGAGGCGCACGAGGTCTTCGAGGCGCTGTGGCACGCGGCCGGTCGCGACACGGAGGAAGGTCGGTTCTTTCAGGCGCTCGTGCAGGTCGCCGCGGCGAATCTGAAACTGGAGGTCGACAACGTGCCCTCGGCGGTCATTCTGGCGAGCCACGGTCTCCGTCGACTGGCGCGGCTCCCCCCCATCTATATGGGCGTGGACCTGCGTGGGCTCTCTGAGAGCCTGAGCAAAATCGGCACCGGCTCGAAGGCCCCGCGACCGACGCTGCGACTGGCCCTCACCAGTCCGCCCCCAGCCGATCCAGAATGATCTGGTGGACGACCGTGTAGCGGCCCAGGGTCACCAGGTAGAGCGCCGCGTCGGCCACATCGTAGGGACTGATCTGCTCGCTGCCCTCGATCTCCCCGGGCGAGGCATCCACCAGGTCCTGCGCCACGCCTCCCGGACAGATCGCGCTCACCTTGATGTGGTGGGCCCGCCCCTCGTCGGCCAGCGATTTCGTCAAGGCCATGATGCCGTGCTTGGACGCGCTGTACGTGCCGGTCCCCGCCCAGGCCTGGAGGCCGGCCACGCTCGACATATTGATGATGGTGCCGCCGCCGGTCTTGCGCATCTGGCGGAATCCGGCGCGGCAGCAGAAGAACGTCCCACGCAGGTTCGCGTCGATCACCTGGTCGAATCGCTCCGTGCTCGTCTCCGCGATGCGTCCGCCGCCCCCGATGCCGGCATTGTTGACCAGAATGTCGAGCCGCCCGTAGCGCTCGACCGTTCCGGCGATCAGCCGGTCCACCTGCGCCTCATCGGAGATATCGGTCGGGATCGCGACGGCCAGCCCGCCACGGTCGCCAATCTGCTGCACCGTGCGGGCGAGCAACTCCTCCCGTCTCGCCGCCGCCACGACCTTCGCCCCCTCCCCGGCGAAGCGGAGCGCGATGGCCTTCCCGATCCCGCTACTGCTTCCCGTCACGATCGCGACTTTGCCGTCCAACCGCCCCATTTTCCGCCTACCTCTCTCGTCTTATTTTCTAATTCTTAATTTTCCCTTTTTCCTTCAGGAGCGTCCTTCTCACTCCCCTACCTCCACCCCCTTCCAGAACGCCACGTGCTCCGCGATGTCCTTTGCCGCCTCCAGCGGCGTCTTGTACGTCCAGGCGGCGTCCTTGTTCACCTGCCCGTTGACCTCGATGCTGTAGTAGCTCGCGACGCCCTTCCACGGACAGTTGGTCTGCCTGGCGCTGTCCTTGAAATACTCCCGCTTGATCGACTGCGGCGGAAAATAGTGATTGCCCTCGACCATCCGGGTCTTGTCGCTCTCCGCGAGCACCACCCCATTCCACGTTGCTTTTGCCATGGCTCCCTCCGTATCATCGTCCACAGTATGGCCGTCTCCTACGCGACATTTTACTGCAGCCCCGTGGAGCATGCACGATGAAGATGGCGGACCTGTCCTACGATCAACTCAAGGAGCTGGTTCAGGGGCTCGTGGACGATCGGCTGCGCGACCTGCTCGGCGACCCGGACCTCGGGTTGACCCTCAGCGAGGAGGTCCGTGCGCGTTTGAAGCAGTCCCTTGCCTCGTCGGACCGCGTCACCGGGGACGAGGTCGCCGAGCGTCTCGGCCTGCGATGGTGAGCCGTGCCCTGGTATCGCGTCGCCTACCGCCCCCAGGTGATCGACGACCTGGCCAGGGTCGACCAACCCATGGCGCAGCGCTTGTTCGACAAGACCAAATGGCTCGCGTCGAACGTCGACAACCTGCGGCACGAGCCGCTCGACC
>JBFKNO010000060.1:0-11970 GCA_041629275.1 Nitrospiraceae bacterium | reverse complement strand
TATAAATCAAGGCCTTCGCCTGTGGATAGACCCGTTTATACATTGGGGATATGAGTCTGAAGCGCCTGTAAAATAATTTGAAATCATTTCTGGACGCCGCGCCGGTGACAGAGCGACGGACACGACTGCCATGCCGCTAGTAAGTAGAAAACTTGCGTGCCTGGCCGGGCCAGCAGGATGGCGCCATCAGATGGCGCAGCTAGGAAGTGCCGGATTCTCATCGTGCAGGGGGAGTCCACAGGGCCATGGCGACTGTTCGGTCACTTTTCGCGACCATGGCCATTGTCCGTCCTGGATCGGCCGTTCTATAATGCGATTCACAAACAATATGGGACGCCCTCTAACTCGGACGCCACAAAGGAGACATGAGCATGGAGCTTTACCAGCGGGATGAGCAAAAGACGACCGTCCAGGATGACCCCAACGCACGGGGCTTGCTGCGTAAAGCGTTCGACAAGACCGCCAGGTGGCAGCCGGATTTCAAGGGCTTTACCGCTGACCTGAGCGCCAACGTCAGTGGCAAGGAATACCGTGGATCGGTGACGGTCAAGGGTCCCAAGGACGTCACGGTCACGCTGCCCGATCCCGAGGTGCAGAAGTGGGCGGAGAACCAGATCGGCATGATCGCGGTCCACCGCGGTCCCCGCAGCTTCGACGAGTCGGACGGCAAGTACGCCCTGACCCTCGGGGATGACGCCATCCATCCCTTGGGACCGAGCCTGCACATTCACGGCGACGGCATGCAGTCCTCTTATCGCATCAAAGACGATCGAATCACCCAGATCAATCGACGGATGCCCTATGTCGCGTTCACCATCAACGTGGAGGACAGCGCGCAGACGGCCGATCACAAGTACCTGACGACGCGCTACACGGTGTACTACTTCTCACCGAAGGATGGAAGCTTGACGAACGTCGAGAGCTTCAGTGATACGCACACCCGCGTGGGTGCGTCGGATTTGCCCGCGACCAGACGCATCATCGGTTACGAGAACGGCGCCGTGACCGTCAAATCCCTCGCCTTCGAGAACCACAAGATGCTGTGAGCATGGACCTTCGCTCGTCCTATCCGCGCAGCCCGCGCGAGATCCTTGCCGGCCACGTGCACCTGGCCCGGATGATCGACAAGTGCCGGGCGGTCCTCGCGGGGACGGAGGGCGAGTACGTCTACCCCTGTCCCCTGGACCAGCGGCTGCTGGAGTTCGTCCAGGTGTCCGCGGATCAGTTCACCGAGGCCGTCCGGACCGGCTCCGACGCCGAGGTTGCCGAATGGTTGCTGGCGAACGCCGCGCCTCACGCGGCGGAGGAGATCGAGGCCTGGAACGAGATGATGGTGACTCGGGGGCCGGACACCGAGGAGAAGTGGGAACGCTTCAGGGGGATGCGCGACGCCGTTGATCCCGCTCGGACGGACATCACCAGTTGGGTGGATCTCCTGGATCTCGAGGAGAAGCGGCCGGTCCCAAGACGGGAGGCGGCAAGCCCTTCGACTCGGCCCGTATGAGGGCCTCGCTCAGGGTAAGCGGGAGGCGGGAGGGGAAATAAGAAGCTTCTCTTTATCTTGTCGCCTTCCGCCTTCCGCCTTCCGCCTTCCGCCTCACGTCTTCCGCCTCACGTCTTCCCGCCATTCTTCTCCCGATGTCGCGCCCCCGAATCCGCCGAAGTTGCCGCCGAAGCCGCCCTGGCCCGTGCCCCAGAAATCACCCTGCTGGACGCGCCTGAACGGGTGACGCTTGTCGGGTCTGGTAATCCACCAGAAGAAGCCCAGGACGAGAATGACGCTGCTGACCATGATCCAGATTCCTGCCGCTCCCGACCGCTTCTTCCGGGGCTCCCCGACCCGCACGTCCTGAGCCACCGAGGCGAGCGCCACGACCGTCCGATACAGCCCTTCCCCGAAATTCCCGACCTGAAAACTCGGCTCGACATAGCGCCGCTTCACCTCGTCGAGCTGGCCCGGCGGAATCACGCGGATCATGTTGCGGCCGAGCGTCACGGACACCTGCGGCCGCTCCGTGTAGGCCAGGACCATCACGCCGTGCTCTCGCTGCGCGCTCCCGACCCTCCAGTACCGGTACAGGGCATCGGCATACTCCCGAACCTGCGCATAGGGCTCGATCGAGCTGACCGTCACGACGACCATCTCCACGCCCGTCTTCGTCTCGAGGTCCTTGCAGACGGAACGAATGCGCTCCTTCCAGTCCCCGGAGAGCACCCGCCCGTGGTCGCTCACGTAGCCCAGCGGCTTCGGGAGGTCCTGCGGCGGCGCGGGGGCTCCGTGGACGGTCCATGGCCCGCCGGCGGTGATCACCAACGCGAGCCCGATCGCCGCCGCCCGCAGCCATGTGCTCGGTGTCATCCGTGCCGCCCCGGCCACCTTCATGCCGCCCCCTCCGCCAGCTCGCGGCCACCCTCGGCGAGCTGCTCCACCGTCGCCATGTAGCGTTCCAGCACCCGGGGGAGCTCGGCCGTGCCGGGGCTGCCGACACCGGTCTTGACGCGCCAGGCTTCGGCGACGGCGGCGCAGTCGCCGCCGAGTACGGACGCCAGGTTCTCGAGAAAGTCGTCGGTCGTGCGACCGGCCGGTTTCCCTTTTACGTAGACCAGCCCGCGCAGACAGGGCAGCAGCGCCGTGACCGACATCGAGAGCAACAACTGGATGACCTCGGGACTCGCGCCGCCTTCCATCACGCGTTGCCTGAGGCGCAAGAGGTTTCCCCGCATCTCCTGCACACAGGCGGCGGCGAGACGCCCCGAGGCCGGCTCGGTCTGCCTGAACGGATCTCGTCCGGCGAGCACGGCGTGGTGTTCCCGGAACTCGAGGTGCTCGAGGGGAAAGATCTCCGGCCACGATCGCAGCTCGGCCTCCGTGACGACGAGCGGCACCACGATCCCCTCGCGCGCCCAGCGCCGATGCCCCCTGGCATAGCGCCCCAGCGCCTCGAGGTCCTGCTTCTCCACCTGCAGGAGCAGGTTGAGATTCGACCGCCCCGGCAGGAACTCGCCCCGCGCGGCGCTCCCGAACAGCACGACCGCCTGCAGGTTGGCACCGAACGTCGCGCTCACGTCTTTCACGTACTTTCCCAGCGTCTCCCGGATTTCGGGCGGCAGCGTTTGCCAATGGGTACTACCAGTCATCATGTGGGCTCCATGTTCTGCGTGAACCTCCGTGTTCCCGTCATCCAGACTCTTCCGATTCTTGCGTGGTCGGATGGAGTCACGCTCTTCCCTCTCCCCCGTTTCGGGGGAGAGAGCTGAGGTGAGGGGGCCATGTTCACCGTCCCACCCTCACCCTCGCCCTCTCCCTCCAGATGAGGGCGAGGGAAAATTGGCCCGCGGGTCGGGCAGCAACCCGGCCGCGATCAGGCGGTCGAGCCAGTTGAAGGGCGGCCGCGATCTCAGGCCGGCCGTGGTCTCCAAGACGGCGTGGCGCAACCGCATGTTCTGGTCCAGGGTGCGGAACACCCGATCGCGCAGCCCGGCGAGCACCGGATTGCCCGCGTTCCAGAACAGCACTTGCTCGTCGGCCAGTCGTTGCAGCATGTCCACCTGTGGACGTCGACGCCGCTCATACTCGCGCAGGGAGGCAGCGGAGCAATCGTCCCGCTCGAGCGACCGAGCCAGCACCTCGGCCAGGGTCATCGCGTCGACCATCGCCTGCATGCGTCCTTGCGATGCATGAGGGTTCATCGCGTGCGCGGCATCGCCGATCAGCGCGGCGCCGTCCGCGACCCACGAGGCCGCCCGGACCCGACCCGTGGGCATGTAGGCGGTCTGCCTCCAGTCCGTCAAATTCTCGAAGGTCTTGGCCAGGCTCGGATCGATCGTGCGCCAGCGCGCACGCAGGGCTTCGAGGCCGTCCGAACGGATCCGTTCGAGCCCGCCCGCCGGAATCATGTGAAACACGTAGACCTGCCGGCCGGCCGCCGGGAAGATGCCCAGGATCGTTTTCCGGCCGACGAAGTAGCGGGCCTCCTCAATCGGCTCGGCTGCGTCGAAGATCGCGATGAGATACGCTTCATTATACAGGTGCACCTCAGCTCGGAGACGCAAGGCATCGCGAACCTTCGACAGGGCCCCGTCCGCACCGACGACGACCCTGCCCCTGACCTCGAGGGGATGCGCGCCCTGCTGCGCCCGCACCCCGACCACCCGCGTGCCGTCACGAATCACCTCGCGGAACGGCGTGTCATAGCGGAGCGCACCAGGCGCCATGATGTTCAAGGCGTCAAGAATCGTGTGGTGGGCTGCGTTCGGCAAGGTGACGAGCGCCCGATCGTAGGGAGGCGCCAGCATGCCGTAATCCACGGTACAGAGCCGTTCGCCGCCGGCCCGGAGGAAGTGGAACTTCCGCACCGGGAGCACCGCGGAGGTGGGGATCTTCTCCAGCAGGCCCAGTTGATCGAGCACCCGCTGGCCATTGGGTTGCAGGATCTCCCCGCGCAAGCCGCTCGGGGGGCCCTTGGCCTGCTCCAACACCACGCAGCGGATGCCCCTCTGCGCGAGGGCCAGGGCGAGCACGGCCCCGCCTCCACCGGCCCCCACCACGACAACGTCTGTCTCAATCCGCTCCATGGCTGAGAAACTAAAGAACGTTCATGGTTCCAGGTTCCAAGTTCCAAGTTCCAGGTTAGGAGCTAGACGGCCTGACTTCTCGCTGCATGGTTCTGCGACCCGGTGACTTCTCCGACCCCTTACGCCTCACTCCTGACTCCTCACTCCTCACTTTTCACTTTCCTCGATGACCATCCCGGTCAGGAACTTCGACTTCGCCTCCTCACTGGTGAGCCGCCGGCCCTCGAGGATGAACTTCTTCATCATCCCCTCACCGGACACGTTCCCGACCAAGAGGGCCCCGACCAGCTTCTCTTCCCGCAGGACGAGCTTGCGGTACAGGCCTTTCTCGTCGTTGCGGCCCCTCAGGACGGTCAGCGCCTTCGCCCCGGTCTGCGTCAGCCCCAGCACCGCGACGCGGATCCCGAAGAACCCTTCTGAGTTCGAGACGATGACGCCCCGGTAGGGAGTCGACGCCTTGGCCATCGACAGCCCCGCCAGACGCCCCTGCTCCATGGCGTTGTTCCAGCTCGTCACGACACGGAAGAGTCCCGTCAGCGGATCGTAGGCCTGCGCGGCGTCCCCGGCGGCAAACACCCCGGGCACGTTCGTGCGAAACTCGTGGTCGATGAGGATGCCACGGTCGACGCGGACCCCGCTGCCTTCGAGAAAGCCCAGATCCGGCCGTACGCCGATCGCGACGATGACCAGCTCGGTCTCGAGACGGCGTCCCCTCGAGGTCCGGACCCCGACGACCCTTCCGCTCTCGGCGGAGACCTCCGCGACTTCCTCCCCCAGCCCGACTGCGACCCCCGCCTCCTCAACGCCCTTTCGGACCACTGCCGACGCGGGCTCATCCAGCAGGGGCGCCCACAATGTGGGCTCGCGCTCCAGGAGCGTGACCGCCTTGCCCCGTTGATGGATCCCCTCGGCGAGGATCAGGCCCAGCACGCCTCCGCCGACCACGACGACCGGCCGGCTCGTCTCACCGGCGCGCCGAATGACCTCGCGCGCATCGTCCCACGTGCGGACGGTCATCACGCCGGGCACGTCGGCGCCCGTCCAGGATCCCCGCAGCGGTCTGGAGCCCGGCGCCAGCAGCAGGGCGTCGTACTCGACGCTCGATCCATCCTCGAGGTCGACCGAGCGCCCGGCGGGCCGCAGCCGCGCGACCACCGTCCGCAGGCGCAGATCGATCCGCTGGTCGCGATAGAACGGTTCGGGATGCAGGGGCAGCTCCGCCTCAGGGGTCGTGCCAGCGATGTAGGTGTCGAGCTCGGTGCGATAGTAGGGAAGGTCCCGATCCCGGTCGAGGATCACCAGGGAGCCGTCGGAGTCTTGCGAGCGGATCGCGGTCGCGGCCGACACGCCGGCGGGCCCGCCGCCGACGATGACGTAGCGGGTCATGCGACGACCATGGCCGGGCACGGCGGCCCGGGGCAGGCCGGGCGGAGTCTACGCCTCATCGAACAAGTCCCGGAAGTGGTCCTCGGAGGCATCCCAGGCCTCCGCCGAGGCGGTCTTCAGCCAGGTTCGCAGGTATTCTTTCTGGCCGGCGGTCAGCATCTGCTTGATCTGGTGGGTTCTCCCCTGTAATGGTTGCCAGAATCCCATTCGCCGCGGCAGGTCCAGGCTCGCCGTGCGCACGTACACGCTCGTGTAGGCGGAGGGGGCATCCTCCGCTCCGTCCCCCTGGATCCAGACGGAGATGAACTTCTCCAAATTGAGCCCGGCACTGTCCACGGCGGGCTCCGTATCGTTGTAGAGATCGTTTTCTGACAGATCCAACGGCTTGACGTCCCCCTGACGGAACATGAAGTTCTGCTTCCACATCTCCGTTTCCCCCTTAAAATTGGGCAGTCTGACGGCCCGTCCGGGGCAAAGTCAAGCCGAGGCGACGAGCCTGCATGGAGCGACGCGTCTCTGAGTGCCCTGCCGATTCCATCGGAGTTTCTGAGGCCGACTTGTCCGCCCGCCTTCGCTGAAGCTCCGACGGGCAGGCCGGAGCCTCGGCGAAGGCGGGACGTGCCGGCCGAAGCTTGAGCGAAGGCCGGTGGACATCGCCTTGACATTGATGCATACTGTCTGCTAGCGTTCTGAATTCTTCAGGTGGCAGGCCAACTTCGGAGATTTCATGCAGATCCAGATCAACGGGAAAAAGGAGGAGATTGAGGCCGGGACGGTCCTCGATCTCCTGAAGGCCAAGAACATCGACCCCCATATGGTCGCGGTCGAGCTGAACTCCCAAATGATCGAGCGCGACGGGTTGGAAACGACCTCCGTCAAGGACGGGGATCAGGTGGAATTTTTGTTTTACATGGGCGGTGGCCATTGACCCAGGGGGCCTACTCGCACGTCACAGATCTCATCGGCCGGACCCCGCTGGTACGACTCAACCGGCTGTCGCCGGAGGGTGGGGCGTGCATTTACGCCAAGCTCGAGTCCGCCAACCCCGGGGGCAGCGTCAAAGATCGCATCTGCCTCAATATGATCAACGAGGCCGAGCGTCAGGGCCACCTCAAGCCCGGCTCGACCATCGTCGAGCCGACCAGCGGAAACACCGGCATCGGGCTGGCGCTGGTCGCGGCGGTGCGCGGGTACAAGCTCATCCTCGTCATGCCGGAGAGTATGAGCATGGAGCGCGCGAGCCTGCTGTCGTCCTACGGCGCGCAGCTGGTTCTCACGCCGGCCTGGGAGGGCATGAAGGGGTCGATCAAGGAGGCGGAAACGATCGTCGGCCAGAACCCCGATTATTTCATGCCGGATCAGTTCTCGAACCCGGCGAATCCGGCCATGCACCGGAAAACCACCGCGCTCGAGATCTGGGACGCCCTGGATGGGAGCATCGACGCCTTTGTCGCCGCGGTCGGCACTGGCGGCACGATCACCGGGTGCGGCGAGGTGTTCAAGGAGCGACGGCCGACCGTGAGAGTGATCGCCGTCGAGCCGGCGGGATCGCCCGTCCTGTCCGGCGGCGAGCCGGGACCGCACAAGATTCAGGGGATCGGCGCGGGGTTCGTCCCGAAGGTGCTCAACCGGAAGGTGCTCGACGGCGTCCTGACCGTGAACGACGACGAGGCCTACCAAATGGCCAAGCTGCTCGCCAAGAAAGAGGGCCTGCTCGTCGGCATCTCGGCCGGCGCGAACGTCTTCGCGGCGCAGAAGGTGGCGGCCGAGCTGGGCCCAGGCAAGAATGTCGTGACGATCCTCTGCGACACCGGCGAGCGCTATATCAGCATCGAAAAGTACTTCAACATTTGAAGGGTACAGTGAGGAGTGAAGAGTCAGGAGTGAGGAGAAAAGAATGACGCATCGGGCACCCAGGCCGGCGGTTCCTCTCACCTCACTCCTCACTCCTCACGCCTGACTGTTTTCGCGATGGAATTCACCGACGAACAAGTGACCCGATATAGCCGTCACATCCTCCTCCCCGAGGTGGGCGGCAAAGGGCAGCGCAAGATCTCCAAGGCCAAGGTCCTTCTCGTCGGCGCAGGCGGGCTGGGCTCGCCGGCGGGGCTGTACCTCGCCGCCGCGGGCGTCGGCACGCTCGGCGTCATCGATGCGGATGCCGTCGATCTCTCGAACCTGCAGCGGCAGATCATTCATCACACGGCCGATGTCGGCCGTCCCAAGGTCGAGTCGGCGAAGGAAAAGATCCAGGCGCTGAACCCCGACGTCCGGGTCGTCACCTACGAGGAACGGCTGGTGTCCGGGAACGCCATGCCGATCATCTCCGACTACGACGTGGTGATCGACGGCGTCGACAACTTTCCGGCGAAGTTCCTCATCAACGATGCGTGCTTTTTCGCGAACAAGCCCCTCGTGCACGGCGGCATTTTGCGGTTCGAGGGTCGTGTCACCACCATTCTGCCGCGCCTGTCGGCCTGCTATCGATGCATCTTCAAGCAGCCGCCGCCGCCGGGCCTTGTCGCGAGTTGCCAGGAGGCCGGCGTGATCGGCGTGCTCGCGGGCATCATCGGCACCATTCAGGCCACCGAGGCGTTAAAGGTGATTCTTGGAACCGGTCGGCTGCTGACCGATCGCCTCCTGGACTTCGACGGACGACGAACCGAGTTCCGAGAGATCAGGATCAAGCGCAACCCGGCCTGTCCGTTGTGCGGCGAGAACCCGACGATCACGGAGCTGATGGATCACGAGCAGGAAGCCTGCGTACTCAAAGAAGCGGGTAACTAGGTAATTGGGTAAATGGGTAATTGGGGCAGAGGACAAATGCCGAGTTACCGAATTACCCATTTACCCAATTACCCAACTACCGTCACCTAAAGTACGGTTGCGATCATGAGCAAGATGAAGGCTCTAGTCTGTCGAGAGTGCGGGAAGGAGTACCCGACGGTCGCGATTCACGTCTGCGAGATGTGTTTCGGCCCGCTGGAGGTGAAGTACAGCTACGACGAGATCAAGGGAGTCATGACCCGCCGGCGCGTCGAGGAGGGGCCGAAGAGCATGTGGCGGTACATCGACCTCCTGCCCGTCGAAGGGCAGTCGATCGTCGGTCCCCATGCCGGCTTCACACCCATGGTCCGCGCGAAGAACCTCGGCGCGTATCTGGGGATCGACGAGCTGTACATCAAGAACGATACGGTCAACCACCCCACCCTCTCGTTCAAGGACCGCGTGGTGTCCGTCGCGCTGACCCGGGCGCGGGAGCTGGGATACGAGACCGTCGCCTGCGCCTCGACCGGCAACCTGGCGAACTCGGTCGCCGCCCATGCCGCTGCGGCCGGGATGCAGTGCTACGTCTTCATCCCGGGCGACCTCGAGGCCGCCAAGGTGCTCGGCAACCTGATCTATCGCCCCAGCGTCGTGGAGATCGAGGGCAACTACGACGACGTGAATCGTCTTTGCAGCGAGATCGCCGCCGAGCACGGCTGGGCCTTCGTGAACATCAACATCCGCCCCTATTATGCGGAAGGCTCCAAGAGCCTCGCCTTCGAGACGGCCGAGCAACTGGGATGGCACGCGCCGGATCAGGTGGTCATTCCGATGGCGTCGGGCTCCCTGCTGACCAAGATCTGGAAGGGATTGAACGAGCTGAAGACAGTGGGCCTGATCGATGCGGTGCCGACCAAGATCAACGGGGCCCAGGCCGAAGGCTGCTCCCCGATCGCCACCGCGCACAAAGCCGGCCGCGATTTCTTCAAGCCGGTCAAGCCGTGCACCATCGCCAAGTCCCTGGCAATCGGCAATCCCGCGGATGGCTACTACGCGCTTCGCACCGCGGCCGA
Organism: Nitrospiraceae bacterium; assembly: GCA_041629275.1. Lineage (GTDB taxonomy): Bacteria > Nitrospirota > Nitrospiria > Nitrospirales > Nitrospiraceae > JBFGRM01. The sequence goes on along the minus strand of JBFKNO010000060.1, from coordinate 2,170 downwards.
AAGCGGCGGCACGATGGATATGGTCTCGGATGACGAGATCGTGGAGGGCATCAAGCTCCTGGCGCAGACCGAGGGCATCTTCGCCGAGACCGCCGGGGGCGTGACCATCGGCGTGCTGCGCAAGCTCGCGAAGCAGGGGGTGATCCGCAAGAACGACGTGACGGTCGCGTATATCACCGGCAACGGGCTCAAGACACAGGAAGCGGTGGTCGACGCGGTCGGTCGCCCCGTCCGGATCCAGCCCAGCCTCGTCAGCTTCGAGAAGACCTTCAAGATGGGCAAGAACGGAGGCGTCGCGTGATCAAGGTCCGGATTCCCACTCCGCTGCGACCGCTCACCAAGAATCAGGGTGAAGTCGAGATGAAGGGCGCCAGCGTCGCGGAGCTCATCGACAATCTCGAGGCGAACCATCCGGGCATCAAGAACCGCCTCTGCGACGAGCACGGCGAGCTCCGCCGGTTCGTCAACGTCTACGTCAACGAGGAGGACGTCCGGTTCCTCGACGGCAAAGCGACGACCCTGAAGGACGGCGACGAGGTGTCGATCGTGCCCGCGATCGCCGGAGGATAGGATGCCCAATCTGCGATTTCACATCCGGTTTCCCGAGAACAAGATCAAGGAGCCGATTCTCTATGAGATCGGCCACGAGTACAAGGTGGTCACCAACGTGCGCCAGGCCGGGATTCGCGAGACCACGGGTTGGGCGGATGTCGAGCTGACCGGAGAGACCGCCGAAATCGAGCGCGCGGTCGCGGGGTTTCGGGACAAGGGCTGTACCGTCGACCCCATCGAACTCAACATCGTCGAATAACCCCGTAATTGGGTAATTCGGTAATTGTAAGTAGCACGCTTGGTCAAATCTTTGGGTTTACCTAATTACCTAGTTACCCAATTACCATCTGTCCGAGGGCTATGGATTTCACCGACGAACAAATCCAGCGATACAGCCGGCACATCATCCTGCAGGAGGTCGGCGGGAAGGGTCAGAAGAAGCTGGCCCAGGCCAAGGTCCTCGTCATCGGCGCGGGGGGACTGGGCTCGCCGGCGGCGCTCTACCTGGCCGCCGCCGGCATCGGGACGATCGGCCTCGTCGACGGCGATGTCGTGGACCTGTCGAATCTGCAGCGGCAGATTCTGCATTCCACCGCCACGCTCGGCATGCCCAAGGTCGAATCCGGACGGCAGACCCTCGCCTCGCTGAACCCCGACATCACGATCAAGACCTATCAGGAGAATGTCGCGGCAGAGAACGTCATGCGCTTGCTGCCCGATTACGACCTCGTGTTGGACGGATCGGACAATTTCTCCACGAGGTTTCTGGTCAACGACGCCTGCTACTTCGCCAAGAAGACCCTCGTGTCCGGGAGCATCTTCCGCTTCGAGGGGCAGCTCACCACCATCAAGCCCCACCAGGGGTATCCCTGTTACCGCTGCCTGTACCCGGAGCCGCCCCCGGCCGGCCTCGTTCCCAATTGCCAGGAGGCCGGCGTGCTCGGTGTCCTGGCGGGCACCATCGGCGTGCTCCAGGCCGCCGAGGCCATCAAAGAGATCTTGGGAATCGGCGAGACGCTGGCGGATCGGCTGCTCATCTACGACGCGCTGGAGATGAAGTTTCGCAAGGTGTCCCGGCCAAAGGACCCGGGTTGCCCTCTGTGCGGGGCCAACCCGACCATCCGAGATCTCAGTCAGGATTACTCCGTCTCCTGCACCATCTGACGTGTCTTCGCTGACCATCCCCCGGACCATCGTCGACGAGATGCTCGCGCACGCGCGGGACATGGACCCGTTCGAGTGCTGCGGGCTGCTGGCCGGCCGGCTGGGCCGGGTCCTGGCCCATTATCCGATCACCAACACCATCGCGCGGGACCAGCGTGCGATCCACGTCTTCAACGAAGCGAATGTGAAGCAATTGGGCGAGCTGAGCGAGGCGACCCGCGCGGAGGTGGCCTATTTCATGGATCCCAAAGAGCTGCTCACGGCCTTCAAGGACATCCGGCAGCGCGATCTCGAGCTCAGCGTCATCTACCATTCTCACACACAGTCTCCCGCCTATCCCTCGCAGACGGACATCGGGCTGGCCTACTACCCCGAGGCCGCTTACCTGATCATTTCACTGGAAAACAAGGCCAAGCCGGACCTCCAAGCCTTCTGGATCACCGACCAGCGCGTC